>CALBMW010000953.1 GCA_937896275.1 uncultured Myxococcales bacterium | reverse complement strand
GGCTGCTCGACCGGCCCGCCGCCGAGGTCTTCCACAGCCTGATGGTGACGCTCACCGGGCACGATCTGACCTACGCCCAGACGGTGCACGCCCGACACACCTACTACCCCGACGAGTTTCGCATGGGTCACCGCTTCGTGGACGTCATCGGGCGGCTGCCCGACGGCCGCGTGCAGGTGGACTACGCGCGCTGGCACGACACGCACGACGTCACGGGCGGCGATCCCGCGTGAGCCCCTCCTGGGCCGTGCTCGCCACCAACACCCCGTCACGATTGAAGAATCGGCCGAAGGCCAGGCCGCGCGCGCTCTGGGCCGACGGGCTCTCGATGTCGTAGAGGAGCCAATCGTCCATGCGGAACGGGCGGTGAAACCACATCGCGTGGTCCAGGCTGGCCACCTGGAGGCCGGGCGTCATCCACGAGACGCCGTGGGGCTGCATCGAGACCGCGAGCAGGTGGAAGTCCGACGCGTAGGCGAGCAGATAGGGGTGCAGCGCCGGCTGCAGGGCCGCCGTGTCGGGCAGGGATCCGTTCGCGCGGAACCACACCTGGCGGCGCGCCGGCCGGACGGCGGGTTTGACCGGATCGAGGGGATCGACCGGCCGCAGCTCGATGGGGCGCTCGCTGACGGCGCGGTCGCGGATCTTCTCGGGGATGCGCGCCAGGACGGCGGGCGGCAGCTGATCGAAGAAGCGCTTGGCGAGCTCCTGCTCGGTGAACAGCGTGTCTGGATCGGGCACGTCGGGCATCGTCGCCGATTGGTGATCGAAGCTCGTCTCGGCGACCTGGAACGATGCCATCAGGCTGAAGATGGCCTGGCCGTCCTGCACGGCGACGACGCGGCGCGTGCTGAAGCTGCGGCCGTTGCGGATGGGATCGACGGTGTAGACGATGGGCTTCGACGCGTCGCCGTGCCGCATGAAGTAGGCGTGCAGTGAGTGGACCTGGCGCGCGGGGTCGACGGTCTGGGCCGCGGCCGAGAGCGCCTGCCCCACGACCTGCCCGCCGAAGACGCGCCCCCAGCCCAGGTCCTGGCTCTGCCCCCGGAAGATGTTCTCCTCGATGCGCTCGAGCCGGAGGATGGTGAGCAGCTCGGCGAGGCGGTCCGTGGTCATGGTCTCTCCAGGCGCGTGGGCGATCTTCGATGCGCGCGGGGGCGCGGCGTTTCGGCGCGGCCTCGGGATCTTTCGGCGCGGTCTCAGGGTCGCGGTCCGCCCATCCAGGCGCGGTCGCGCTCACCGAGGGCCGTGATGGCGGACATGGTGCGCCCCGTGGCCTCGCGCCATGCGTCGGGATCCTCGGCGTCGCCGTAGAGATCGTCCACTGCGACCGGCGCGCCCACCAGCACGCGCACCGGCGGGCCATCGAGCGACATGCGGTCGCGCACCACGCCACGGAAGCTGGACGCCAGGCCGTTGACGAAGACGGGCACGATGGGACGCCTCGCCGCGAGTCCGATGCGGCCGACGCCCGGCCGGGCCGGCATCAGCGTGTAGGGATCCTCGCCCCGGCTGCGCCGCCCCTCGGGGTGGAGGGCGATGATGGTGCGCGGGCTCCAATGCAGCAGGTGCACCGCGTGACCGATGGCGTAGCGGTTGAGGTGGCGGCCGCGCTGGTCGCGGAAGACCGGCGGGTACATGGCGTTGGCGCAGACGGCCACGTTGAACAGGACGCCGAGGGGCTTCTCGTAGAAGAAGGCCGTGCGCACCGGGCAGTAGAGGTAGGGCGCCTTCGCGAAGAGCGGCCAGAACGCGATCATCACCGCGTACAGGTCGAAGTAGGAGCGGTGGTTGGCGGCGAGCACGAAGGATTCGTCCCGGGGCAGGTGCTCGGCGCCGAGCAGGTGCAGACGGTTGTCGATGGTCTGCTTGAGGACCGGCACCGCGACGGCGGTCTGGTAGCGGGTGGCGAAGGCGCGGCCGACGTGGGTCTCGGCGAGGCCCGCGCCGACCGCGCAGCCCACCTTTTCGGTGAGGCCCAGGGCGCGCCAGAATGCGGGATCGCGATCGAGCATGACGCGATGGTCGCCTCGCGGCGGGCCGAATCACAACGCCATTTCGACCGACGGCGGGTTCTTGTTAGCGTCGGCGCCTCGAACGTGGACGGGAGGCAGCGATGCGTCGATGGATGGCTGGGCTGGTGCTGGGCGTGGCCCTGACGGGCCTGGGATGCGACGACGACGCCGGTGGTGACGGTGCGGGCGCCGACGGGACGGCCATCGAGGGCGCCGCCCCGGACCTTGGCGCGGCGGACGCGGCCGTTGGCCTGCCTGACGCGGGGGACGTGGACGCGGCGCCACCCGACGCCGGCGCGCCCGGCCCCGACGCGGGGTTGGTCGACAACTTCGGGGTGGTCGAGAGCGAGGGCGATCCCGCGTGCGATGGGCTGCACCCGGGCCACTGCATCATGCCGTTCCCTTCGGACTCCTTCCTCGCCTCGGACGCCTCGGGGCGCCGGCTGGCCTTCGGCGCCGCCAGCCTGCCGGCGAACCGCCAAGGCCTGCACATGCGGCCAGAGGTCTTCGCCGAGTACGACGGCTACGGACCCTCGACGCCCATCATGTTCACCTGGCCCGAGGCCACGCTGAGCGGGCAGGTGCCCGTCTTCGAGCCGGCCCGCTCGCTCGAGGACGACGCCCCCACCGTGATCCTCGACACCGTCACCGGCGAGCGGGTGGGGCACTGGATCGAGTACGACCACCTCACCCTCGACAGCGACGAGCCGATGTTCGTGATCCGCGCGGCCGAGCCGCTCGCGCGCGATCGCCGCTACGTGGTGGCCTTGAGGGGCTTCGTCGACGTCGACGACGCGGTGTTGCCGGCCTTCGAGGGCTTTCGCGCGCTGCGGGATCGGGGCGCGAGCGCCGTGATCGGCGTGCACGCGCGCCGCGAGCGCTTCGAGCGCGACGTCTTCGCGCCCCTCGAGGCGGCGGGCGTGGCGCGCGGCGACCTGCAGTTGGCGTGGGACTTCACGACCAGCTCGGCCGAGAGCGGCAAGCGGCTGTTCACGGCCCTGCGCGAGCGCATGCTGGACGCCATCGGCGAGGACGGGCCCGAGTACCGCGTCGACCGCGTGGACGACTTCGGGGAGGACCCCGTGATGGCCTTCATGGTGTGGGGCCACGCGCAGATCCCGAGCTTCCTCGAGGCCCCGGACGCGGGTCGCCTGCGCCGCCTGCGCCGCGGGCCGGACGGTCTGCCGGTGGCCGAAGGCTTCGAGGACGTCGAGTTCACGATCCAGGTGCCCAGGAGCGCGCTCACCGCCGAGACGCCGCCGGCGATCCTGCAATACGGCCATGGCTTCCTGGGCGCGAAGCGAGAGGCCACCAACGGGTGGCTGCGCGAGATGGCCAACACCGACGGCCTGGTCATCCTCGCGGCCGACATGCAAGGCATGTCCACCCCCGACGGGGCGATCTGGGCGGCCAACCTGGCGAGCGATCCCGGCACCTTCCCGGTGTTCAGCGAGCAGCCCATGCAGGGCGTGATGAACCACCTCGCGCTGATGCGCATGATGACGGGGCGCATGGCCGCCGATCCGCCCGAGGCGCTGCGCCGCGCGGACGGCTCGCCCATCTACGATCCGACGCGGCGCTTCTACTTCGGCAACAGCCAGGGCGGGACGCTGGGCGCGGTGATCATGGCGCACACGACCGACATCGAGCGGGGCGTGCTGGGGGTGCCGGGGTGCTGTTACCCGTTCCTGCTACAGCGGAGCGTCGTCTTCGCCAACTTCACGGGATTGCTGAGGAATCTGTTCGACGAGCCCAAGGAGTTCTCGCTGGTGCTGGGCCTGCTCGGCACCGGCTTCGACCGCCTCGATCCCATGACGTGGGTCGACGAGGTGGTGGCGACCCATCGGGTGCTGCTGCACGTCGCGAAGGAGGACGCCCAGGTGCACAACGAGGTGTCGTTCGTGTTGGCGCGGGGGCTGGGCGCGAAGCAGATGCAGCCCTGGGTGCGGCCCATCTGGGGGCTCGAGGCGCAGGGCTACCCCTACGAGGGCAACGCCGTGGTGGAGTATGACTTTGGCTGGCCTGACAACCCCGATCCGCTGCGCCCGCCGCCCGACGAGCACGACACCCACGGCGTGCTGCGCAAGACGCGGGCCGGGCAGGTACAGATGATCCACTTTCTCGAGACGGGCGAGGTGATCGACACCTGCGAAGGGCAGCCCTGCCGCTTCGACCCGAACTGAGCGGGCGCCCTCCGGCGCTCGACCGCCCGGCGCTCTACTGCCCGGCGCTCTACTGCCCGGCGCTCTACTGCCCGGCGCTCTACTGGGGGGACTCGTCGCCCGGTGCCTCGCCGTCCCCGGGGGCCCCCACCGCCTTGGGCGCGCGGGCCAACTTCGCCTCCTGCTCGGCGGCCTGCTGCTCGGCGGCCTGCTGCTCGGCGGCGGCGTCCTTGTCGGGGGGGCCCTTCGCCAGCATCGGGCGAATGTCGGCGCCCCTCTTCAACAGATCCCGCAGGTACTGGGTCCAGGCCGCGTGCTGCCGTTGCTGCTCGTAGTGCTCGAGCATCTCCTCGGGCTTGTCGACGGCTGCCGGCTTCTCGCGCTGGTCACGGTCGAACTCGGTGAGGAAGGCGTCGCCCATGCCGCGCAGTATGGCCAGACCAACGCAGTATGGCCAGACCAACCGCGGGGCGCCAGCGGTCGTCGAGGGTGCCCTTCCTCACGCCCGTCTCGATCGTGGGTCAGCCCGAGCCGGGGTCGGCGAGCGCGGCCTGCATGCCCAAGAGCAGCCGATCGAGGCGGCCTCCCGAGGCGAGCCCCGCGGGCGCGACCGCCACCACCTCCAAGCCGTCCGGGCCGGCGGTGAGCCCCAGGAACAACGGCATGCCCGGGCTGGCCGGTGGCGTCAACTCGACCCGCAGCGGCGCGCCGTCGATCCGCAGCGCGTGGCGCCCAAGCCACGTCAGGGTGGCCGAGACCGGGTAGAGGCCGGTGGCCCGGTGCCGTGCGGCGGTCTTGCGGCCGACGCTGGCCATGAGGCCGAGGGGCACGCCGCGCACGGCCTGCGCCGCGCGCGCATGGCCCAGGGGGCGCCGCGTCGCGACGGCGTCGCGGAGGGCCTCGCGGAAGACAGCGGGATCGGGGTGCGCCAGGTCGATGTGGGCGATCCCCGTGAGGTTGCCCCCGGCGAGCAGAGCGCCGGCTCCCTCGAGGGCGCCGGGATCGCCCAGCGTGCTCCGCACCGCAGCGTCCGCGGCATAGCGGCGCAGGTCGACCGGGACGCCGAGGCGAAGCGGGGGCTCGACGAAGGCGCTCGCGGCCTGCACCAAGGAGGCGGCCACGCGGGCCAAGGTGTCGCGCGCGGGGCAGGGCCAGCGGCGTCGGGCCGTGGCGTAGCCGGTCTCACCCGTGTCGGCGCCCGTCGGGGCAGGCCGATCGGCGGGCGGATCGGGCTCGGCGATGACCCCGAGGGCGTGGGCCAGGCCCGCGTCGGTGGTTGGCCCGGCGGGCAGCCCCTCGGGGGTCTCGCCGTGGTAGGCGCGCACCGCGTCCTCGACGAAGGCCCAGAGCCCCCGGCCATCTGTGACGGCGTGCAACACCTCGATCTCAATAGCATTTTCGATGAACGCCGCCGCCGCGCACGGCCCGCGGACCGGGTCCAGGGTCACCCGCGCGTGGCCGACCGGCGGCGCCTTGGGATCGATGACCCAGCGCGCGCCCCCGAGCCGGCCGCGCAGGCGCGCGCGCAGGGTGGGGTGGGCCTGGAAGGCGACGGCCAGGGCCGACCGCCAGCGGTCCTCGTCGAGCGGGCCGTCGAAGCTGAGGCGCAGGTGGATGGCGAAGGGCGGCGTCAGGCGACCGGCGGCCAGCCACACCCGCTCGAGCCCCGACACCACCCGGGCGGTGGGCAGGCGCGGCTTCACGGGTAGGGGCACACGCGCTCGCCGAGCGAGAACTCCAGCACGCGGGCCCCGTCGTCGCTCCTGATCCAGACCATGGCCGGCGGACCATTGGGCGCCATCGAGATGGCCAACGGTCCGGCCAGCGCGCTGTTGGCGCTGCCGCTCAGCACCCGGGTGATCCCGCTGCGCAGCGTGCCGTCGAGGTTGACTCGGCGGAACATGAGCGGGTTCGAGCCGCCGTCACGCTGCCATCCGACACCGAGCGTCTGCTGGTCGGTCCCCAGGCGCGGCCAGCGGGCGGTGCCCGGCGACTGGGGATCGAGGGCGAGGGCCGGTGTCACGGCGCCGGTCGAGGGGTTGACGAGGACCAGCCGCGGCCGTCGGGTGCTCCCCTCGCTGAAGACGACGGCAAAACGCCGCCCGTCGAAGGTCACGTCCGGTGCGTCCGCGGTCGCGCCGGGCGTGGACAGTTGGATGGGCTGGAGGATGGCCTCTCCTTGCGCGTTGTAGATGCCGAAGCGGACGCCCGTGCTCTGCGCCTGCTCCTCGAGCCAGGCGACGCCGTACAGGGGCGTCGCCGCGGGTCTGTAGGTCGCCAGCGCGGGGTGGCTCAGGCGGCGCTCGCTTCCGTGGAGCGATACCCGCGCCTCGCTGGTGGCGTCCGTGGGTCCCATGCGGCGGAGGAACAGGCGGTCTCCGTCGCCGTCGGGCGCGGCGTGCTCGGCCCAGACCACGACCCCGTACGAGCCGTCCGTGGCGACATCGAAGCCGCCCAAAGAGCCCGCGGTGACAGACGTCGGCTCGCCGTAGAGGCCGACGGGGTGTCGGTGATCCAGGCCACGTCGAGCGTGCGCACCGTGCTCCAGCCGACGAAGAAGCGAGGCGCGTCGGCCCCGAACAACAGCGCCCCGAGGGCCGCGACGAGGTCGGCCGGCAGCTCTCCCGCGGCGGCCGCGACCTGGGTGAACTGGCGGTCCGCGCCGGGCGCCGGGAAGGCGCGCGCCGTGGCGCTGGAGCCGTCGGCGGCGACGATCCAGGTGCCCATCTCGCCGTCGGGGGTCGTCAGGCCGGCGACCACGACGTAGCGGTCGGCGGTGGCCGACCAGGCCACGTCGGCGCCGCCGGGGCCCGTCGCACGCGACAGGATCAGCGGCCCGCCGACCAGCGGTGTCCCCTCGTCCGTGAAGCCGTCGCAGTCGTCGTCGCGACCGTCGCACGTGTCGTTGGGGGCGGGCTGGTTGACCGCGACGCACGAGAGGTGTCCACCCTCGCACGTCATCTGCCCCTCGGCGCACACGCCCAGACCGTTGGCCGTACAGGCCTCGCCGGCGGACGGGGGGTTCTCGTCGGTTTGGCCGTCGCAGTCGTCGTCGACGCCGTTGCAGGTGTCGGTGGGCTGCGGGAGCACCTGTCCCTGGCAGGGGGCTGGCGGGCCTTCGGCGCGGCAGGCGCGCGTACCGCCGTGGCACGGGCCGACGCTCAGGGTCGCGCCGGGGCCGTCGTAGCACGCGCTCGGCGCGACGTCTTCGTCGGTCCGGCCATCGCAGTCGTCGTCGTTGTCGTTACAGGTCTCGGCGACCGGCAGGGTGCCGCCGGCGCAGGCGCCCCACTGGCCGCCGGTGCAGGTCTGGGTACCGCGTCGGCAGGCGCCGGTCGACGTGCCGCAGTTCCTCCGCTCGTTGTCCTGACAATCGCAGCCCTCGTTGGCGGTGCCATCGCAGTCCTCGTCCCGTTGATCGGCGTCGCAGGCCTCGGGCATCGGCCCGACACCCCCCACGCAGGGCCCGAGGAGTCCCCGGCTGCAGGCCTTGGTGCCTTGCTGGCACTGGCCCTGGGTCGCGGTGGGGTCCGGCCAGCAGCGCTGCGATGCGTCCTCGTCGGTGGCGCCGTCGCAGTCGTCGTCGCGGTCATTGCAGGTCTCGGCGCTGGGCTGCCCGGTCGACCCGACGCAGGTGGCGGCCCCCCCCGCCGCGTCGCATTGCCAGACGCCCTGCACGGCGCACGCGCCGGTGCCCGCGGTGCAGCCCTGGCCCAGGTTCGCGAAGGTCTCGTCGGTTCGCCCATCGCAGTCGTCGTCGAGGCCGTTGCAGCGCTCCGCCACGGCCGCCACCGCACCGTCGCAGGCGTCGGAGGGGGCGCCCTCGATGCAACGATGGACCCCAGGACGGCATCGGCCGGTGCTCGATCCTGGGCAGGCCTCGTCCGTGGCCTCGTCGACGTTGCCATCGCAGTCGTCGTCGGCGCCGTTGCAGCGTTCGGCCTGTGCCAGGATCCGACCCTCGCAGCGCAGCAGCGTCTCGCCGTCACACACCTGAGTGCCGGGCACGCAGACATCGCTTCCGGTGCCACAGGGCGTACCGTCGCCGCAGGCGCAGTCCTCGTCGACCGCGCCGTCGCAGTCGTCGTTGATGCCATTGCAGTCGTCGGTCTCGGCGGGGCCGCGCTCGCCGAGGCAGGCCTCGGGGTTGGCGGGGTCACAGGACCCCACGCCCGCTGCACAGGCGGTCATCAGCGCGGTCAGTTGATCAGCGTCGCCGGTGTAGCAAGGTTGTCCGACGAAGGCCTCGTCCGTGGCGCCATCGCAGTCCTGGTCGACGCCATCACAGGTGTCGTCGGTGCCGGTGGGCAGGACCGCCTCCTCGCAGCCAGTGGCGCTCCCGTCGACGCAGGCGAGGTGGCCTCCGCGACACGCGCCCACGTTGGCCGTGCCGGCGGGTCCGAAGTAGCAGGC
>CALBMW010000952.1 GCA_937896275.1 uncultured Myxococcales bacterium | reverse complement strand
AGCCCCAGGCGTCCGAAGGCCCCCGGGCCCCAGGCCGAGTCGCTCTCGAGGTCGTTGCTCTCGAGCGCGATGACCCTGCCGGCGATGACCCGGTCGCGCTGGGCCGAGTAGGTCCAGCGCAGACCCCCGCCGAGGCCGACGAAGGGCGCGACGTCGGTCCGGGTGAGGATGTAGTTGGCGCCGATGTCCAAGGCGACCTGCTGCCAGGTCTCGTCATCCTCGCCCGCCGCGGCGCCTCGATAGCCCAAGCGGGGCTCGATGGCGAAGTCGCGCGCCTCGTACCAGTAGGAGAGGTCGACCAGGATGCCGAAGCCGGCGTCATAGGGCCCCCGGACCGGCGCGACGCCGCCCACGCCCAGCCCCAGGCCGCTCTTGCCCTCGCGGCGCCGGTCGGGCGCGACCTCGGCCGCGGTCACCGTACCGAGCTCTGCGGTCTCCTCGACGTCGCGGCCCTCGGCGATCGCCTGGGCCAGCCGCACGGCCGCCGTCTCGAGATCCTCCACGCGGTCGACGCTCATCCGCTGATGGCTCAGGGTGCGGCCCGCGGCGGTGTCGGTCACCGCCAAGGTGATCACGATCTTGTGGCCCAGCCGCGCCAATCGGCCGTAGACGACCGTCGCCGCCCCGACCCGCCCGCCCGCGGCGCGCGCGCATGGGAGGTCGGCGCAGGGGCCCGGACCGTCCACGAAGTCGGCCCGCTGGCGCTTCCCCAGCTCGCTCACGAGCAGATCGCGGAAGGTCGCCGTGGCGTCGGGATCGAGACCACGACTGTCGAGCGGCAGCACGGACCAGGCGGGCCCGGGCGCCGCCTCGGCCATGTGGCTGGGCGCGATCAGGCCCAGCAGCGCCAGCGTCGCCGCGAGTCCGCGCGAGGGCAGGGTGTGCGCCAGGAGGCGCCGCCGTCGATGGGTTGCCATGGACCACCTCGAAGTCGATCGATGCGCGGAGGATGCGGCGCGTGCACGCCTCGAATCAAGCGACGCGGCCTCGCGACGCGGGGTTGTGGACCCGTGCCCGCTTGAGTAGCGTTGTGCGCGGAGTTCGATGCCAATGACCGACACTGTTCACGACCCACCACCCTGGCTTGCCGAGGTCGCACTGGCCGTGCCGGGATCGGTCGATCCGGCCGAGAGCGCGGGCGCCTTCTTGCGCGCGCTGGTCGAGATCGGACCGGCGGTGGGCGTGTCCCTGTGGCATCACGGCGGCGGCCCGCCCGCGCTGCTGGCCCGCCTGGGCATCGCCCCGGGATCTGCGAGCGCGCCTCCGCTCACACCGATTTGGGACGCCGCCACGCTGACCTGGCCGCTGGCCGGCGCCGAGATCCTTCGGCTCACGCTGCCCATGCCACCCACCGCCGCCACGGCGTGGGCCCTGGAGCGCGTGTTGCGCGGCTTCGGCACCCACCGCGTCACGGCTGCCGGATACGCGAGCGCCCGCGGCGCCGGGCAGGCCCTCGCGGCGGTCGAGGCCGAGCGCCAGGCCACGCTCGAGGCGCTGCGCGAGTCTCAGTCCTTCTTGACCGAGATCGTCGAGAACCTGCCCGACATGATCTTCGTCAAGGACGCGGCCGATCTGCGCTTCGTCCGGTTCAACCGGGCGGGCGAACGGCTGCTCGGCTTCCCCAGCGAGGCGCTCCTCGGCAAGAACGACTACAACTTTTTCCCGCGCGAGGAGGCGGACTTCTTCACCAGCAAGGATCGCGAGGTGCTCGCCAGCGGGCGCCTGCTCGACATCCCCTGCGAAGAGATCCAGACGCGCCTCCAAGGCATCCGCTCCCTGCACACGAAGAAGATCCCCATCCTCGACGCGACCGGGAGCCCACGCTTTCTGCTGGGGATCTCCGAGGACATCACCGAGGCCCGCGCCGCGCGCGAGGCTCTCGCCCGCACCAGCGAGGAGCTGCGCCGCTCGAACGAGGAGCTGCGCCACTTCGCGACCACCGTCAGCCATGACCTGCAGGAGCCCTTGCGCGCCGTCGCTGGCTTCGCCGACCTGCTGCGTGGTCGCATCTCGGCCAGCCTCGATGACGAGGGCCGGGAGTGGCTCGACTACGTGGTCGACGGCGCGCGCCGCATGCAACGGCTCGTGCGTGATCTGCTGGCCTATGCGCGCCTGGGCGTGTCCGGCCCGGAGCGCGGGGCCGTCGATCTCGAGGCCCTGCTGGCCGCGGTGCTGGAAGCCCTGGTGCTGCGGATGGCCGAGACGGGCGCGGTGGTGACGCACGATCCTCTGCCCGTCATCGCGGCCGACGAGGTGCAGATGGGTCAGCTGTTGCAGAACCTGATCGGCAACGCGCTCGACCACGGGGGCGGCCAGCCGCCGCGGGTGCACGTCGGGGCGCGGCAGGACGGCGACCGCTGGGTGTTCGTGGTGCGCGACGAGGGGATCGGCTTCGAGCAGCGCTTCGCGGATCGCCTGTTCGAGCCCTTCTACCGTCTCGATCCGGGCGTCGGCTCGGCTCGGCTCGGCTCGGGCATCGGGCTCGCGGTGTGCAAGCGGATCGTGGAGAGCCACGGCGGCCTCATCGAGGCGACCGGCGCGCCCGGTGAGGGCGCCACGTTTCGGTTCTGGTTGCCGATCGGGTCACCGGAGATTTGATGGCCGATTCAGCCCGCGTCCTGTTGATCGAAGACAACCCTGCCGACGCGGCCTTGGTCCGCCAAGCACTCGCGCCCGGAGCCTTCGAGCTGATCTGGCATGGTTCGATCGCGGAGGCGCAGCCGGCCTTGGCGTCGGACGCCGCCGACGTGGTGCTCCTCGATCTGTCCCTCGGCGACAGCCGCGGGCTCGAGACGCTCGAGCGCGTCCACGCGATGACCGACATGCCCATCGTCGTGCTGAGCGGCCTCGACGACGAGGAGCTCGCGCTGCGCGCGGTCCGGTCGGGCGCGCAGGACTTCCTCGTGAAGGGCGGCTGCGAGCGCGCGCTGCTCGGTCGCTCCCTGAGGTACGCGATCGAGCGCAAGCGGCTGCGGGACGAGATCCACCAGCTCAACGCCGATCTCGACAGCAGGGTGCGCGCGCGCACCGCCGAGCTCGCCACCGCAAACCGCGAACTCGAGGGCGTGCTCCACTCCATCGCCCACGATCTGCGCGCGCCGCTGCGAGCGCTGCACGGCTTCGCCGAGATCCTGGTCGAGGACTATGGCGAGGCGCTCGACGCCGTCGGTCACGACTACCTCTGGCGCGTTCAGGAGGCCAGTGAGCGCCTCGAGGCGACCCTGGACGGGCTGCTGCAACTCGATCGCGTGGGGCGCGCCGAGCTTCGGCCCCGGGCCATCGATCTCACCGCCTTCGTGGACAAGCTGAGCGACGACCTGGGCGGCGTTCCGGGCCTCCTGGTGCAGCCCGGCTTGCGCGCCGTGGCTGATCCGCTGCTCCTGCACGCCATCCTGTCCCAGCTGCTCGAGAACGCTCGCACCTTCACCGCCGGTTGCCCCGCGCCAAGCGTTCGCTTCGGCGTGGATCCGGCGCACCCGGCCGTCTATCAGGTGCGCGACAACGGCGTTGGCCTGCCGGAAGGCTTCGGGGACCAGCTCTTCGAGCCCTTCCGCCGCCTGCACGCGGGCGAGGGCTTGTCCGGCCCTGGCCTGGGCCTGGCCATCGCTGCGCGGGCGGTCCACCGCCACGGCGGGCGCATCTGGGGCGAGGGCGCGCCGGGCAAGGGCACCACCATCTCGTTCACGCTGGGCGCCTGACAGGCGTCCCGAGGGGCGGGTGGCGGCGGCTCAGGTTCGCGGGGCGGGCAGGCGGGGACGCGCGAAGCCGACGACCAACTTCTGTCCCGGGTGCAGCGTGGCGCGGGCCTTGATGCGGTTCCAGGCGCACAGCTGCTTGATGCTCGTGTGGTGGCGGCGCGCGATCGACGTGAGGGTCTCGCCCCGCTTGACCGCCCGGTACACCGGCAGGGGCCGTACCGCCGCCACGCCGTGCTCACGGATGTAGTCGCCCGCCGCCGCGATGGCCTGCGGTGCGGCGAAGCGCACATGGAAGTGGTCGGAGTGCCCGCGCAGGTAGCGGACGACGCCGGTCTTGCCACGGCCGGGGTACGAGAAGACGCGGGCCAGGACGGCATCGGGCACCTTGGCCACCTGCTTGGCGTAGGTGTAGAGCGCCCGCTCGAGGCCCCGATCCATGAAGATCATCTCGACCTTGTCGTTGGCCACGAGCGAGGCGATCAAGGTCCAGGTGCGCGCTCGATCGAGGGTGCGCGCGGTGGTGCGCACGAGCTTTTCGGGGGTGCCGGCGAGTTGGTAGTAGCCGATGTCGGCGTCGCGCCCGGACTGGTGCGAGCGATGAGGGCGAAAGGGGCCGCCGCTCTTGCGGGACAGATCGCCGACCACCAGCGCGTGGCCGCCCGGGAAGGCGTTCTCGGCCGCTGCGGCGCCGGCGGCGATCGCCTGCACCATCTCGTCGGTGCCGAAGTTGCTGCGCTCGCGCACCCGCAGGCGCGATGACGCTTGCAGACGTGCCGGGTAGACCAGCCACCCGCCGGCCGGGCTGCCGAGCGAGACGGCCTCGGGCTTGTCGTCGATGGGCGCCGGTGCTTGTGCACCCTGCGGATCGGCGTCGACGCGCGCCAACTCGGCCTCGAAGTGGGCTCGCGCCAGGGCGTCGACCGGGCTGCGCAAGGCGCGCCAGAGGGGCGCGGGCGGGCCCGCGTGAGCGGCGGGCGCCAGCGAATCGATCAGCGAGGGGGTGGCCTCGGCCGCTGACGCGGTGACGAGGGCGGCCAGGACCAGCCAGCGGGTCGCACTGAGCATACGTTTCCCTACATTGGAGCAGGCCACTCAACTTTACAGAAACAGTGCACCGACGAAAGCGCCGCGCGCACCCGGCCCTCAACTTTCCGATCGGCGTCCGATGTTCCGGGGAGGCAAATCCGAAGAAGATGTAATGATTATGGGCGCTTGGTGGATTGGGTGGCCCTGCGGGGGGCGGCGCGGTGTGGGCACGCGCGAGGGTGGGCGACCCAGGCACCGCCAGGCAACCGCCAAGCCCGCGAGGGCCAGCAGCCGCGGCGCGAGCGGCCCGTGCACGGCGTCCCACAGCGGCGTGACCAGCACCAGCGCCAGCGTCGTCGCGGCGCGCATCGCCAGCCACACCCGCGCCAGGGTGCGCGCGTTGCGCCGCCAGATGAGCAGTCGAGCGGCCGGCCACAGCAAGAACACGTCGAGCGGGACCACGGCCACCGCGAGCCAGTTGCGCTGCATGTCGGGCCAGTCGGTCGTCGCGCCCACCACGTCGAGCACCAGCCCGACCACCAGCGCGGTCAGCGCATAGAGCGCCAGCACCCCACCGCGCAGCCGCGCGCCCACGCGGGCCACGACCCAGGCCACGGCGCTCAGCAGCCCCACGAGCACGAACAGGAAGGCGCGGCCCTTGTTGGGCGAGCCCTGGAGCGGATCGGGCCCGAGGCGGGTGTGAAGGCGTTCCGGCGCGCCGAGGAGGCTCCGCGGTCCGGCGGGCCCCGGCACGCTCACCCGGGCCAGCCCGTCGGCGAGCGCAGCCGGTCGGTAGGCCAACTCCCAACGCGTGCGGGGCCGGTCCAACTCGACGCCGGGGACGACCTCCGTGAGCAGCAGCAGCCCCGGCCGTCCGGCGTACGCCTGGCGCACGTCGCCGCGGTAGCTGTGGGTCATCACGTCCTCTCCGAGCGCCGCCCACACCGCCCCACCGGTCGCCTCGTCGAGCAGATCCCGCAGCCGGGTCGCGCAGTTGCGCCGGAAGGTGTCGTAGACGAAGTTGCGCCGCTCGGGTGCGGTGACGTAGGCCAGTCGTGCCGCCAGCCAGGTCGCCTCGCTCTCGGTCAGCGCGAGAGGATAGCGATCGACCGTGCGGTCTTCGCGCCGCCATCGCTCGAGGTTGCGGGCGAAGTTCTGAGGCAGGCCCCAGAACTCGATGCGCCCGGTCAGGAAGTCCTGCACGTAGTTGGGGCGGTCGAAGCGCGTGATGCCGAAGTTGTAGAGGGTGCCGCGCTCGAGCGGCGTGGTGGCGTCCTCGCGCACCAGCATGCCGGCGTGCCCGTAGAGCGTGAAGACGTCGTCCCCCGCCCCCACGACGACCAGATCGATGCTCGGCGCGGCGGGCGCTCGCGAGCAGAAGAACAGCAGGGCGATCAGGGCGAGGGGCAGGCGCATGGTTCCTGGGTTGCCGGTTGAAGGCCTGATCGTTACCATGCCGGCCCGCTCGATTCAGCTACGAGGACCGCAGGTGGCAACCGATAACGACCTGATGCAGAAGATCATCTCGCTGTGCAAGCGGCGAGGCTTCGTGTTCCAGTCTTCGGAGATCTACGGCGGCCTCCGCAGCGCCTACGACTATGGGCCTCTCGGCGTCGAGCTCAAGCGGAACCTGATGGACGCCTGGTGGCTGGACATGGTGCGCAGCCGCGAGAACGTCGTCGGGCTCGACGCCTCGATCATCATGCACCCGCGCGTGTGGGAGGCCTCGGGGCACCTCGCCGGGTTCAGCGACCCGCTCGTCGACTGCAAGGTGTGCAAGGAGCGCTTCCGCGCGGACAAGGCGCCCGCGGCGGCGGCCGGTGAGGCGGTCGTGCTGACCTTCGCCGACAAGGGCAAGGCCAAGGTCGCGTTGGGGATCGTCGCGAAGCAATTCGAGGTCGAGCTCGAGCGTCGAGGCGCTCAGCTCGTCGGCGCCGTGGCGGGCGATCGGGGCTACGTCTGCCCGGTCTGTGGCTCGCCGTGGCTGAGCGACGAGCGGCAGTTCAACCTGATGTTCCGCAGCAGCCTCGGACCGATCAGCCCGATGAGCGCCATCGCGCAGGCCCTCGAGGCGGGCGAGTTCGCGGGTCTGGGCGGCGCGGAGCTGCGCGCGAAGCTCGAGGCGGTGACCAAAGACGGCGCCGTCTACCTCCGGCCCGAGACGGCCCAGGCGATGTTCGTCCAGTTCCTCAACGTGCAGCAGTCGATGTCGATGAAGGTGCCCTTCGGGATCGCGCAGATGGGCAAGTCCTTCCGCAACGAGATCACCGTCGAGCACTTCATCTTCCGCTCCTGCGAGTTCGAGCAGATGGAGATGGAGTTCTTCTGCGAGCCGGGCACCGACGACGAGTGGATGGAGTACTGGTGCGAGCAGCGCATGGCGTGGTGGAAGCGTTATGCCAATGATCCCAGCAAGTTCCGGTTGCGCCCCCATGAGCCCGACGAGCTGGCGCACTACGCCAAGGGCTGCTTCGACGTCGAGTACGCCTACCCCTGGGGCTTCGGCGAACTCGAGGGTATCGCCAACCGCACCGACTACGACCTGAAGAAGCACGCGCTGCACAGCGGCGCGAAGATCGAGTACTTCGATCCGCAGCAGCAGAAGAAGTTCGTGCCCTACGTGATCGAGCCGGCCGCGGGCGCGACGCGCGGCGTGCTGGTCTACCTGCTCGACGCCTACCACGAGGAGACGGTCGACGGCGCCAAGGGTCCCGAGACGCGGGTCGTGATGCGCTTCCACCCGACCTTGGCGCCGATCAAGGTCGCGGTCATGCCGCTCGTGAAGAAGGACGGCATGACGGAGAAGGCGCGGGCCGTCGTCGAGGCCTTCCTGCGCCGCGGCATCAACGCCAGCTACGATGAGCAGCACGCCATCGGGCGCCGCTATCGTCGTCACGACGAGATCGGGACGCCGTGGTGCCTCACCATCGACGGTCAAACGATGGAGGACGGCAGCATCACTGTCCGCGATCGCGATACGATGGAGCAGCGGCGGATTTCGATTGACGCCGCGGTGGACGAGATTCAGGAGCTGCTCGCCAGGGCCTGAGGGTGAAACCTCGGGGCGCCGCGCGGCCTCCTGGTGGGGAAGGAGGCTCGCATGTTCCGTGCTGCCTGGACCGTGGGCCACGTCAGGGGCATCCCCCTGAGGCTCCACGTCTCGTTGCTCCTCGTCGTCCCACTCATCGCGACCTCGGTCGCCTCGCGCGACCTTCCCCTCGTCGGTCGGCTGCTGGGTGTCGCGCCAGGCGGCTTCGTGCTGCCACCCCTCTTGCTGGGTCTGGTGGTGGCCGTCGCGCTCTTCGCCGGCGTGCTCGCCCACGAGTTGGCGCACGCGTTGACGGCCCTCCGTTGCGGTGGCCGCGTGCGCGCCATCACCTTGATGGTGCTGGGTGGCGTCACCGAGATCGATCACCCTGACGCCACGTCGCGGCAGCAGCTCTGGACCGCCCTGAACGGGCCGCTGGCCAGCGTGGCGCTCGGCGCGCTCGCGCTGGCGCTCAGCCGCATCCCTGCCTTGCCTGCGGATCTGCTCGTGGTGATGGTCCTGTTCGGGTGGCTCAACCTGGTCGTCGCGGTGTTCAACATGCTCCCGGCCTTCCCGCTCGACGGTGGCCGGGTGCTGCGCGCGGTGCTCGAGCCCCGCCTGGGGGTCGAACGAGCGCTCGGCGTCGTGGCGACCATCGGACGGGTGGCGGCCATGCTGCTCGTGGTCTGGGGCGTGGCCGCCCACGCCCTGATGCTGATCCTGGTGGGCGCCTTCGTGTTCATGGGGGCGGGCGCCGAGCAGGCCCGCGGGCGGACCCGCACCGCGGTCGGTGGCCTCACCGCCCGGCAGGCGATGGTGACGCGGGTCGCGTCGGTCGCGCCCACCCTGCGCATCAGCGGCGTCGCGCGTCACATGCTCTTGCAGGGCGCCGAGGCGGCCCTGGTGCGCGACCTCGACGGCCTGCGTGGCGTCCTGCTGCCGGCCGATCTGCGCACCGTCGACGGCACGGCCGGCGAGCGCGTGGACGGTGAGCCCCTGCTCGTGGGCATCGACGACTCGCTGGCGATCGTGCTGCTCGCGATGGAGCGCCGCGAGCGTCCCGCCGTGGTGCTCGACCACTTCAACGCCGTGGTGGGCGTGGTCACGCCCTCCGCCATCAACCGCGTCGCGCGGCTCAAGCGCCTCGCCGACGCAGATCTGCCGGCGCCCTCGGCCCCCGCCTTGGGCCGACCCGGCGCCTCGTGGAACGGATAGTCGATCCCATGCTCGAGATGACCGTGGATGGGCCGGTGGCCCACGTCGAATTCAACCGGCCCGAGAAGCTCAACGCGATGGGTCCGGACTTCTGGAACCGTATGGTCCCGCTGTTCCGCGAGATCGACGCGGACACGGCGATCCGCGCCGTCGTCGTGTCGGGGCGTGGCCGTGGGTTCACCGCGGGCCTCGATCTGGTCGCCATGATGGCCACGATGCCCATCCAGCCCGGCCCGCCCGATGGTGCTCGACAGGCGCGCCTGCACCAGCTCATCCGCGACATGCAGGCGGCGATCACCGCCGTCGAGCGCTGTCGCGTGCCGGTCATCGCCGCCGTCCACGGCCCGTGCATCGGGGGCGGCGTCGACTTCATCACGGCGTGCGACGTGCGGCTCGCCGCCGCCGACGCCCGCTTCGGCGTGCGCGAGACGAAGCTGGCCATGGTGGCCGACGTGGGCACCTTGCAGCGCCTGCCTGGCATCGTGGGGCCGGGCATCGCCCGCGAGCTCGTCTTCACCGGGCGCGACTTCGACGCGGCCTACGCCGAGCACATCGGGCTGGTGAACCGCGTGCTGCCGGACCGAGAGGCGGTGCTGGCCGAGGCGCTGCGGGTGGCGCGCGAGATCGCCGCCAACCCGCCGCTGGCGGTGCAGGGCGCCAAGCGCGTGTTCAACGAGGCGGTGCGCTACGACATCGATCGCGGCCTCGAGTACGTGGCGACCTGGAACGCTGCCCACCTGGTCTCACAGGACCTCGGCGTGGCGGTGACCGCGTTCGTGACCAAGCAGAAGCCCGAGTTCTCGGGGCGCTGACGCCAGGCGCGCGGATCCGCGGCTTCGCGGGTCTCGGCGCCGGGCTCGAGGGCGGGCAGTGGCGCACGCGCATGGCGCCCAGGGCCGGTCGATCGGGGGGGCCGGGTCCCGTCCAAAGTTTTTTCCGCCGGGGCAGAACTTCACCCCGGGTGAGGCGTTCCAAGGCACCACACCTGGAGGAAAACCATGAACCGCATCGCCGTCGCCGCCACCTTCGCCGCCGCCTCGCTCCTCGTCACCGTCGGCTCAGCCAGCGCGTGCGCGATGTATCACCGCCCCGTCGCCAAGGTCGAGATGGTCGCGGGCAACCAGCTCGAGGCCGCGCAGCGCGCCGAGGCGCGGGGCGAGGTTCGGGCTGCCCTCCGCCTCTACGAACGCTTCATGAACGGGAAGGGTGAGGCCGGCGA
>CALBMW010000951.1 GCA_937896275.1 uncultured Myxococcales bacterium | reverse complement strand
CGCGAGACGCTGGACTACCTGGACCGCGAGATGTCTGCGCCGGGGGGCGGGATCTTCGCCGCGACGGACGCGGACAACGCCGGGCCCGACGGCGAGCACGGCGAGGGCCTGTACTTCACCTGGACGCCAGCCGAGGTGAACGCCGCGCTGGGCCCCGAGGACGCGGCGGTCGTCATGGCGACCTACGGCGTCGAAGCCTCGGGGGCGCTGGACGGGCGATCGATCCTCCGGCGCGCGGCCACGGCGGCGCAGGTGGCGGCTGGGCGAGACACGACGGTGGCCGCGGTCGAGGCCGCGCTGGCCCGCGCACGCCCCAAGCTGCTGGCCGCGCGCGCGAAGCGGACGCCTCCCGCGACCGACGACGCGGTGCTGACCGCCTGGAACGGCCTGGCGATCTCCGCCTTCGCGCGGGCGGGCCTGGCCCTCAACGAACCCCGCCTCACCGCCCGGGCGGTGCGCGCGGCCGACTTCCTGCTGCGCGTCGCGCGCGGCGCCGACGGTCGGCTGCGGCGCCTGAGCCACGGTGACCGTGCCGACGGCGTGGGCTTCCTGGACGATTACGCCTTCCTGGCGCAGGGGCTGCTGGACCTGTTCGAGGCCACCGGCGAGCGACGCTTCGCCGACGCGGCCGCGGCCCTGCAGAAGGTCTTGGACGCGGACTTCGCCGATCCCGCGGGCGGCTGGTTCTCGACGGGCGCCGAGCACGAGACGCTGCTCTTCCGCCACAAGCCGATCGGCGAGGGCGCGGTGCCGTCCGGCAACGCCGTCGCCGCGATGAACCTGCTGCGCCTGGCCGAGTTGGGCGACGCGACGGCCGAGGCGCGGGCCCTCGAGGTCTTCGCGGCCCTCAGCAGCACGCTGACCAACAACCCCACGGGCGCGCCGGCCTTGCTCTCGGCCTTGGACTTCGCGCTCGACAGCGCGCGGCAGGTGGTGATCGTGGGGCCGAAGCCCGAGGCGCTGCTCGACGTGGTGCGCCACACCTTCCTGCCCAACCGGGCGCTGGTGGTGGTGGCCGCGCCGGGCGAGCACCCCCTGGCGGCCGACAAGGTGGCGATCGACGGCGCGGCGACGGCCTATGTCTGCGAGCGTGGGCGGTGCGATCGGCCGACCCGGGATCCCGCCGAGCTGGCGCGTCAGCTGGCCAAGGTGGTGCCCATCGACGGGCCCTGAGGCGCCTCAGGGATCGAGCAATGAGGTGCGCAGCCCCACGCCCACCGAGAAACCCTGAATGGACGCGGTATTACGGCCACCCAGCGTGCGCTGGTACGCGACGTTGACCTCCACGTCGCGCGTCACGCGCACGATCGCGCCGACCGGCAAGGTCAGCCGGTCGTGCTCGAGGCGCACCTCGCGGAGCATGAGGTTGGTGGTGCCACCATAGTCCCGGGCCGGCAGCGCGGGATCCGCGGCCGACACGCTGATGCCGATGACCTCGCCGTCGGTGACGGCGTACTCGGCCGCGAGGCCGGCGAAGAGCACGAAGCGGTCGAAGACGCGCTGACCCACCTTGAACGCTCCGCGAAGCGCGTGCGCGGCCCCGCCCAGGCGAATCGCGTAGCTGGCGTCGAGTCGGGCGAAGGTGCCGCGGGCCCCCGCCCAGCCGAGCAGCAGGCCCGGCGCGACCGTGAAGCTGCCGTCCCCCAGGGTGACGTCGTCGCGCACGTTCTCGGGCGTGACAAAGCGGCCGACGTCGGCGAGGAAGGCCTCACGACTGGTGGGGCGGTCGCCAAAGGTGCCCGAGGGCGGATCGTAGCCGGTGGGGCTCTCGAGGCCGAGCTCGAGGGCGCCGGTGATGAAGCCTCGGAAGAGCTGGTAGCGGCCCGCCACACGCAGGTCGCCCAGTCCGACCACGCTCTGCGACAGGTCGACCACGTTCTCCTGGTAGTAGTCCAGGCCGTCGGCGCCTTCGGGGGCAGGCAGCAGGATCACGGGGTCGGACGTGTAGGTGACCTGCTTCACCGGCAGGGCGACCTCGAGCTCGAAGCGGTCGGTGATGCCGAAGCGCGCAGACGCGGTGTAGGTGGCCGCGCGGTAGCGGCCGCGCAGCGGGAAGGGTCGCGCGTCGCCCTCGAGCAGATCGTCGTCGAGGTACTCCTCGTCGGCCACTTCGAAGTCGAAGGTGCTGATGAAGGCGACCTGGCCGCGCGGGAGCGTCCAGGGCGAGGCGGGCGCGGGGCGTGGCAGCAGCGCCGCGGCCAGCGCCGCCAGCAGGGTGCGTCGCACGGGCTCCTCCGACGGTCAGAAGGTCATGGGAGGGGGAGGCGGCTCCAGCGCGGGGCGGCCGGCGTCAGGTCTCGGGGGGCGGTCCGCGGGCGCGGGCGATGTGGGCGTGGGCGACGCCACCATCGGCGCGGCCGCTGGAGCGGGCGGCGCGG
>CALBMW010000950.1 GCA_937896275.1 uncultured Myxococcales bacterium | reverse complement strand
CGGGGGCCTCCTTGAAGGTGCGAACCCAGTCCCCGGACGGCGCAACGGCGCGGACGCGAGCGTTCCCGGTGTCCGCCACGTAGAGCGTGCCGTCTTCACCGAAGCTCAATCCGCGGGGCGAGTTGAAGAGCGCAGCGCAGCATGTGGCGCAGCAAGTCACGCCCGGTGGGCAGGCGTCCTCGGCGCAGGTGGAGTTGCTGTCATCCTGCAGGCCGGCAACGGCGGGGTTGCCCGCCCAGGTGTCGAGTACCGAAGGCCGCGCGTTGACTCCGAGGGCCATCCGGAACACCGCGTGGCAGCCCTCCACTGTGAAGTAGAGCGCCCCGTCCGGCCCAAAGACCATATCGAAGACGTCCCCGCCACACAGGTTGAGCTCGCTCCCGTTGAAGATGAACTCGGGCTCTGCATTGGGTCGCAAGCGGTAGAGCTCGTCGTTGGCGAACGCAACGAAAACGTCGTCGTCCTTGTTGACGGCCACCGCAGTCGGCTTCCCGCCGGCGCCGAAGGAGTAGTAGGCCCAGCCTTGCGTTCCGTCCGGATTCACGTACCAGACGATGTTCTGGTCGTCGTCGACAACGAAGTACCGGCCCCACGAATCAACGGCAATGCTGCGCGGGACAACCCGGACCGTTGTCGCCTCCAGACCCGTTGGCGGATCGAGGCCATAGCCACCGGACTGATGTTCATGGCCGTCGCCCATCACTGTGTCGATGAGGCCTGCGCGCCGTCGGGGGGCGACCCTACGGAAACCGCCCTCGCCGAGGATGAGGTAATCCTGCTCCGGGATGAAGTGGTGGAGGCCCGAGAAGGTCCAGCCGCCAATCCCGAAGGTGCTGGCGTCCAGGTTCCACATCTCCACCTCGACGGTGGTGGTCACCCAGATGGTCGGCAGCCGCGAGTTGACGGCAGTGCCGCCCCCCGGCTTGCCGAAGGCGCCGGCGGTAGTGCGCGCGGCACCCTCGTCGGGGAGGAAGTAGCGACCGGGGTAGCCGTATGATTTGGAGAACCTCACCGTTTGCACGCCGGTTAGTGGCAGACCGTAGCCGTCCAGGCCGTCCCAGTTCGACGTCACAGACGCTGGCTCAGCCTCGGTCGCGAGATCCCAAGTGTCCTCCTGGGTGGGGGTCGCTACACGGACCTGCTCCACGTCGCCACCGGGAGCCGTGCTGGTGATGACCGCCTTTCGCCCTGTGGTCCGCCCCCGCATGCGTTGGCTGCGATAGTTCAACACCAACGAAGTCCCGGGAATCGAAATCTGCTCGCCCAGCGCCTGATTCTCGCACTCGATAATCGAGCCATGCGCGGTCCCGGGGCACATGTTGGGCTCTTCGACCGACACCAGGAGGTCCGGAGCCGGGCAGTCAAGGCAGCCCCACGGCAGGTTGTAGTCGTAGGGGGTGAAGTGGCGAACGGGGACGCGCCAAATGCTCACGGGATAGGGCCCCGGATAGGCCACGGCGAGGGCCTCGAGCTCCTGGACCGTCGGCTGAAACTCGTTGGCCAGCGCGACTGCCCCAAAGTTGAGCGTCGCCTGGTTTCCCGCGACCCCCGTGACTTCGACGACCAGGCCGTCGTCCGCGACCCAGCTGCACGGCTCATCGTGGCCATAGTCGCAGCCGGCCGGGTCCACGTGACCACTGGGGACCCAGGCGCCGCGCGCCCGGTCGTAGTAGCCGCTGGGGACGACGGTCCCGGTGGGCAGCGAGAGAAAGTTGTCCACGTAGACATAGACGTCGTCCGAGAACTCGACGCTGTCTGACCTGGGCACGCCGCCTGGGTCATCGACCGTGAGTTCCACCGCATAGGTGTAGCCGGACGACGGGGGGAGCGAGCCAGGCATCGCGGTAGGCCCGTCCGCACCGACAGTGAACTCGGTGGCGCGCACGAATATCTCGCCCGTGAGCGGCGAGCCGTTCACTTGCGCGGTCGTCCCGCTGGGGAAGAAGACCTTGGGCGTGCGATCCCCGTCGACAGGGTCAACGGTCGTCTGCGCCACCGCCACGTGCCAGTCGAGAGCGCCGAGCGGCACGCCATCGGGAGGGTCCGGGTACGGCGCCAGGACTGCAGCCCGGGCACCGAGGGGCGTCAGGACCACGTCATCCAGAGTGGCTCGTTTTGCCCGCTCCACGCGGACGCTGCGCTGAACCTGCATGTGGGCGTCGTCCTCGAAGACAACCACCCGCTCACCGGGGCGGGAGACGAGGATGAAGCGGCCGTCCGAGCGGGTGAACGTGTGCCCAAGCTCTTCGGCACCTGAGATGTAGACCCGCACGCCCCCAATGGGGCAATTCGGCGTCGCGCAGTCCCGCGTGAGCACCCGACCCGAGATGAGGGAGGCGCGTTCAGGCTCCACGTCGCAGTCAGGCTCGGCCGTGCAACTCCGCGCAGGGTTAGCTTGGCAGTGCGACGGCCGAATCTCTTCGCACGGATCGAGAGGGTCACAATCCGCCACGCAGGGGGTCCCGCTGAACCGGCAGCGGTTCTCCGGGCTCCCTGGCACGCACGTGGCATCGGCCGCGAACTGGCTGTTGGCCCGAAGCGCCACCACATCGCCCGCCACGGTCCGACCCACGGCGCCAGGGGTCGGCTTGAGGACCAGCGTGGGGTCGGGTGCGCAGGGCTCGAGGAAGTCCTCGTCGGCTCCATCCTGATCGCAGTCGTTGTTGAGCCCGTCGCAGATCTCCGCCTGTGGCTGGCCCGCCGTGGCGCTGCACGAACGCGTCCCACTGTTGCAGATCCACGTTCCGACGCGTCGACACTCGCCCACGCCAGCTTCACACGATGTACCGACGTCCACCGCCGAGTTGTCGACTTGGCCATCGCAGTCGTTGTCGAGACCGTCACAGACCTCGGCCGGGACGGACCCGCAGGTCCCGCACCGGTTCACGACGCCTTCGTCCGTCGCGCCGTCGCAGTCATCGTCGATACCGTTGCAGGATTCTGGTTCCGGGACGCCGGGCGCTGCGTCGCACGCCGCCGTTCCATCGGGCGCGCAGACGGTCTCACCCTCCGCCTCGCAGGCCCCGAGTCCAACGGAGCAGGGAGCGCCGACGTCGTAGCCTTCGTCCGCGTCTCCGTCGCAGTCGTCATCCACCCCGTTGCATACCTCGGCGGTCGGCTCGCCCTGGCTCGCGTTGCACACCACCGAGCCCCCACTACAAGCCGTCTGCCCGCTTTGCTCGCACGCGCCCACGCCGGCGGTACAGGGGGAGCCCACGCCAGTGAGACTGCCCTCGTCCACGCTGCCATCGCAGTCGTTGTCCAGCCCGTCGCAGGTCACCTCCACGGCCTCAGGCGGCGCGCCGGGCGAGCCCCAGCAGACCGAGCCGCCCTGCCCGTCGCAGGCGAAGACGCTCGATACGGCGCACGCGCCCGTGCCCACCGTGCAGGCTGTGCCGACGTCGAAGCCTTCATCGATGCTGCCGTCGCAGTCGTCGTCGCCGCCGTTGCAGGTGTCGGTGGTCAGCGTCGAGCAGGTGGCGGCGGTGCCATCGGGCGTGCACACGACCGCCCCGCCGGCGCAGGCGCCGAGACCCTGGCATGGGTCGCCAGGCACGCGATTCTGCACGCCCCAGGTGTAGCCCTCGTCGGTCTGGCCGTCGCAGTCGTCGTCGGTGCCGTCACAGGTCTCGGCGCCGGGCTGGGCCGGCTCAGCGTCGCAGTCCGCGGCCGTGCCGTCCGGCGTGCACGTGACCGTGCCGACAGCCGCGCAGACGCCGAGCCCCTCGCTGCACGGATCGCCGAGCGCGACCGTGCCCCAGGCGAAGCCCTCGTCGACGGTGCCGTCGCAGTCCTCATCCAGCCCGTTGCAGGTCTCGGTGCCGGACGGGCCCGCGTCGACGTCGCATTGCACCGCCTGCGCCGCGACATCGCAGGCCAGATGGCCCTGTCGCAGGCAGATGCCGACGCCGACCTCGCACGCAGCGCCCACACCCGGGAGATCCTCGTCGACCGCGCCGTCGCAGTCGTCATCGAGGCCGTTGCAGGTCTCGGCAACCTGCGTGCCGCCACCCGCACACACGCCACACGCGGTCTGCTGCACATCGGCGCAGAACCACCCCTCCTCGGGCGTCCCCATCGAGCCGTCACTCAGGACGGTGATCCACTGCCGCCAGTTGATCTCGAACGGCGCACCGAGGGGTGCATCAAGCGAACAATCCCGCAGCAGCTCGGTGGTGGGCCCGCAAGTTTGGAACGGCGTCCCGAAGTCCCAGTACCAGTCCGCCCACGCCACCCGGTAGCCGTCGGCGGAGAGGAAGACGGCGTTCGTCAAGTACCAGTCCGGCTCGAAGTCCACCAGGTCGACGGTGTAGACGTCCCAGTCGACTGCGACGATGTTGTCCCCGTCGGGGCTCCATTCCTTGAGCGCGACGAAGACGGAGCCGGTGATCGGCTGCGCCACGGATACGCGGTAGCCGAGCAGCCCGACCACGTCCGGGTGGTTACCCATCGCAGCGAACTTCAGGTCCGGCCGTTGCGTGGGCGGGTTCGCGGCCAATGGCCCCGAAAGTCCGGCGAGGTGGGCCAGCAGGTCGGCCTCGGGCACGACGTACACGCTGGAGTCGATGGCGATGCTGCTGGTGGCCATGGCCTCCACGTCCAGCGGATCCAGGGGCTCGCAGTCGGTCCCTTCGTCCACCGCGTAGTCGCAGTCGTTGTCCAGCCCGTCGCAGGTCTCTGCCCCCGGCTCCGGGCGGCGCAGCGGCGTCGTGTCGTCGCAGTCGATGCCCGCGTGGTAGCCGTCGCCGTCGGCGTCGATACCAGGGGTGCAGGGGTCCCCTCGTCCGTCGCTGTCTGCGTCCGCCTGGCTGGTATTCGGAATCAGGACGCAGTTGTCGCAGTGGTCGCCGATGCCGTCGCCGTCGGTGTCGACCTGGCTCGCATCGGCAGCCGCGGGGCAGATGTCGACGGTGTTGTCGATGCCGTCGCCGTCGAGGTCATCGTCACAGGCGTCGCCTGGCCAGTCGTAGTCGCTGTTGGCCTGATCGGCGTTGGCGTCGTTGGGGCAGTTGTCGCAGGCGTCGGGGACGCCGTCCTGGTCTGCGTCGGGGTTGCCGGGATCGTAGGACGTGGGGCAGCCGTCGCTCGCGTCGAGAATGCCGTCGCCGTCGCTGTCGACCGGATCGCAGGCGTCGCCCAGGCCGTCCCAGTCAAAATCGCGCTGGTCGCGGTTGGCGTCGTCGTCGCAGTTGTC
>CALBMW010000949.1 GCA_937896275.1 uncultured Myxococcales bacterium | reverse complement strand
GGGGCCTCAGCGACGACACCGACGACGCGTTTCGCTGGGTGCTGCCCAACCGTGTCCTGGCGCCGGGCGCCTATTTGCTGGTCGTGGCGTCCGGCAAGGATCGCCTTCCGGCCGTGACGACCTGGGACACGCGGGTGGATTGGGGCGAGGTGTGGCGGTACCTGCCGGTCGTGGCGCCCCCGGATCCGACGTGGGCCCAACCCGACTTCGACGACGCGGACTGGGCCCAGGGACCCAGCGGCTTCGGCCAGGGCGACGACGATGACGCCACCGTCGTCTTTGGGCAGACGCTCTACGTCCGGCGCACCATCCAGATCACGGCCGACGAGCTCGCCCACCTCCAGGGGTTGGTGCTGCACATGGACTACGACGACGCGTTCGTCGCCTACCTCAACGGCGTGGAGGTCGCCCGCAGCTTCATCGGGGTGCGAGGCCAGCCGCCAGGCTGGTCAGAGCTGGCCTTCGGACAGCACGAGGCGTCTCTCTACCGCGGCGTCAGGCCGGCACCCAACGACATCACCGCGGCGGCGGGGCTGCTCGTCCCCGGCGACAACGTGCTGGCGGTCGAGCTACACGACGCGCGCGCCCAGCCGGACGACGCGACCCTCATCCCGTTCCTGACGCTGGGCTTCTCCGACGTTCGGCCGGGCGCCCTCTCGCCCCACGTGCAGATCGCCGAGTGGCTCCACACCAACTTCTCGCTCTCTTCGGCCGGCGAGACGATCACGCTCACCCAACCGGCCCGGCCGGGTCAGCCGAACGGCTGTGAGGTCGATCGCGTCGAGACCGGCCGAATGGCGCAGGACGTCTCCTTCGGCCGCGCCCCCGACGGGAGCCCGAACCTGGGCTACTTCGTGGAGCCGACGCCCGGCGCACCCAACGGCGACAGCGCGCGCTCGGGGTACACCGAGGTGACCCTGTCCCCGCGCCCCGGATACCATCCAGGCGGCACCATCGTGACCGCGGAGGCCTCGTCGCCCCGGGCGGAGGTGCACTACACCACCGACGGCTCCGAGCCGGGACCGGACGACCCTCTCCTGGAGGAGCCGATCGTGGTGGGGCCCGACCCCGCGGTCCTCGTGCTCCGCGTGCGGGCCTACGACGGGGACACCTGGCCCAGCCCCGTGGTGACCGGGACCTATATCGTCGGTGAGCGGTCCACCCTGCCGACCGTGTCGCTGGCCACCGATCCCCTGAACCTCTGGGACGTCGACACCGGGATCTACGTGCCCGGCGACACCCACGAGCCCAACTTCCCCTACTTCGGCTCGAACTTCTGGGAGGACTGGGAGCGGCCGGTCCACGTCGACTTCTGGGAGCCGGACGACGCTCGCGGGTTCTCGCTGGACTGTGGCATCGCGATCAACGGCGGCTGGTCACGCGCCAACGATCAGCGGAGCCTGCGGCTGATCGCGCGGTCCGAGTACGGCCAGTCGAGGGTCACCTACCCGCTCTTCGAGGGCAACGCCGTCGACACGTTCAAGCGGCTCCTCCTGCGCAACAGCGGCCAGGACTGGGCGGGCTGCAACGGCGGCGGTCGCTGCACGCCGCGCGCGCACCTCCGCGACGCCGTCATGCACCAGATCGCCGCCGGGCTGGGCATCGAGGTGCTGGCCTACCGCCCCGTGGTCGCCTACCTCAACGGGGAGTACTGGGGCATCTACAACCTGCGCGAGCGCGACGACCGGCACTACATCGAGAACCGCTTCGGCTACACCGACATCGACATGCTCGAGCGCAACGTCCTGGTGCTGGAGGGCGACGACGTTCACTACCAGTCGCTGCTGCAGGTGCTTCGTACAGAGGACATCACCCAACCCGACGTCTACGAGCGGGTGCAGGCGATGATGGACACCGACGACTTCGCCACCTACGCCATCATGCAGATCTTCTATGACAACGAGGACTGGCCCGGGAACAACATCAAGTTCTGGCGTCCGCGCACCCCGGATGGCCGGTGGCGCTGGATGATGTTCGACACCGACTTCGGGCTTGGCCTGCGCAACGCGAACTCCTCGGTGGACACCCTCGCCTTCGCGCTGCGCGCCGACGGACCGGGCTGGCCCAATCCGCCGTGGTCGACGGAGCTGCTGCGCGCGCTGGTCGGCAACCCGACCTTCGCCAACGACTTCATCAACCGGTACGCGGATTACCTCAACACGGTCCTCCGGCCCGAGGTCACCCGCCCGATCCTCGAGCGGTCCGCGGCCGTCATCGCGCCGGAGATGGCCCGCCACCTCGTGCGCTGGGGCTCGGAGGGCGTGCCGCCGGCCGATCAGGTGGCCTCGTGGCAACGGCAGGTCGCTGCCATCGGCGACTGGCTGCAGGGCCGGCCGCAACATGCCTTCGGCCACATCGCCCGCGCCTTCGGCTTGGCCGGGACCTACGTGCTCGATCTTCGCGTCGAGCCGCCCGGGAGCGGCTTCTTCGTGCTCACCGCGGTGACGGTCGACGCGCCCTTCACGGGCACCTACTTCAACGGCGTCCCCGTCACCGTCACGGCCGTGCCCGCCGAGGGCTTCGACTTCAGCGGCTGGGCGACCGAGGGCCTCGCGCCCGAGCCGACGGTCGTGCTGTCGCCCCAGGGCGATACGGTGCTCACCGCGACCTTCGAGTAGTCATCGATCGTCCGCTTCGGGCGCACGCGCTGGTCAGGCGTCTCCCGCCTCGGCGCGTGGGAACAGCGGCACCATCTCGGGGGGGATGTGTCGGCCCACGGCATCGATCACGTCTTTCTGCAGGGCCCCGCGCTCGGCTCGAAGGGCCTCGACCTCGGCCCCCAGGCGCAGCACCCGCGCGAGCGCTCCCGTCAACCGCCGCAGCGAGCGGCCGCGCTCGAGCACGCGCAGCGTCCCGTAGCCCGACGCGGGCAGGGCGAACAGCGCCACCACCGTCCAGGGCCACCCCCACCACCAACCGGCCAGCGCCGCCGTGGCGGCGTAGAGCGCCACCACACCCCAGAGCCCCGCCATGAACTTGGTGGTGCCGATGACATCCTTGCGGGGCGCGATGCGGGGGCCGCCTACGCTGACGCCCAACAGGATGGGCAGGTGCAGCGGCGCCCCCACGATGGCCAGCGGCAGCCACACAAGCAGCATCGTCAGCTGCCGCGCCATCGCGAGCAGCGCCCGCCCCGCGCGCAGCGGGCGCGTCAGCTCGTCGTCGGTCAGCCCCACGTCCTCGAGGCGCTCGAGCCAATCCTGGACGCGGGCGTAGAGCGCGGCCACGTCGGGGCGATCCCGGACGGTCGGGTAGACGGCGTTGAAGCGCCGCGCGAGCTCGACGCGCGCTTCGAGCGGGATGCGCGGCGGCTGGTACAGGCGGCGCACGCCGTCGAGCACCCGCACCGTGTCCCAGTCGTCGGCGTTGACGGTCAGCGCGCGCATACGCAGCGTCAGCTCGTCCGTCAGGGCCCTCACCGCGGCCTTCTCGTCGGCGCGCCAAGCTGCGACGCGCTCCGCGTCGAGTCGCAGCGGCTCGCCGTATTGCACCAGGACGCTGCTGCGGAAGCGCTTGCGGTTGACGTAGTGCAGCCCGCAGGGGACGAGGGAGAGGGGCGGGGACTCGGGGGGCAGGCCGGCGGCCGCGCCGAAGGCGATGCGGGCCGCGCCGGTCTTGAGCTCGGTCAGGTGCGCGGCGTCGTGGCTGATGCCTTCGGGGAAGATGCCCATGGCCTCGCCTGCCCGCAGCACCGCGAAGAGCTGCTCGAAGGTCGTCTCGTTGTCGACCGGCCCGCCGCCGTGATCGCTGCGGCGCCGCACGGGGACCGCGCCCATGGCGTCGAGCAGGGGTCGAAGCAGGCGGCTGCGGAAGAGCACGTCCTTGGCGGCGAAGCGCACGCGCCGACCGCACGTGGTGATGATGACGACAGGATCCAATAATGAATTCGGGTGGTTACCCGCGAAGATGACCGGGCCGTCCAGCGGCACGAGGTGAGGATCGACCACCTCGATGCGGCGGAAGAACACGCGGAGCGCCGACCGAAAGAAGGCTCGCAGGGTGCGGTACAGCAACATAGCGATGGAGCATATCAGGCCCCATCGGCCGTGGGGGGGCGCTATCGTGTGGACCGGCG
>CALBMW010000948.1 GCA_937896275.1 uncultured Myxococcales bacterium | reverse complement strand
CGCACGGTCGCACGGTCGCACGGTCGCTCGGTCGCACGGTCGCTCGCTCGGGCGCTCTGCTGCCGCGAAGCTGGGTGAGTGTGGTTCACGCAGAGATCGCGGAGATCTCGCAGAGGACGCAGAGGTGGGGGTGGGTGCTTGCCTGGGCGTCGGGGTGGGGTTGTGGGATGGCTTGTTGGGGCTGCCGCTGCTCTTGGCCGCGGCGGCGGCGCGGCTCGCTCCCGCCCGGGCACCGCGGTCGACGGGGCACAGCCCCGACCGTCGCCACCGGGGCTCGAGACTCCCCCTCCAATCGAGCGCCGCGCCCCGGTCGGACCTACTTGGCGTGGATCGCGAACGCGGCGCCCTGAACATCCATGGCCTGGAAGGCGTGATCGCCGCCCGGGATCTCCATCGGTCCGTTGAGGATGCGACCACCGCCGGCCTTGACGCGCTCGGCGGCGTCGTCCGCAGCGCCCTCGACGTAGAAGTACATCATCCAGTTGGGCGGCATCGGGGCGTTGGGCGGCAGGTTCATCATGCCGCCGATCGAGCCCTCGTCGCCCTCACGGCCGAACATCTGATAGGTCATGCCGGGCCCCATCTCCATGGCATCGGTGGGACGCCAACCGAAGAGCTCGCCGTAGAAGGTCAGGGCGGCCTCGGCGTCGGCGGTCGTCAGCTCGTGCCACGACACGTCACCGAAGACGGGCGGGCTCTTGGCGGGCGCCTGCCCCGACGCGGGCCGGTAGACGCCAAAGACGGCGCCCTGGGGATCGGCGATGATCGCGATGCGCCCGACGGTCTCGACGTCGAAGGGCGGCGCGTAGATCTTGGCGCCCAACTCCGTCGCCTGGGCCACGGTGGCGTCCACGTCGTCGACCCCGATGTAGGCCAGCCAGTGGGGGGGGGCGCCCATCTGCCGCGCGGGCTCCGGCAGGTCCATGAGGCCGCCGATGCCCTCACCCTTGCTGTTGAGCCACACGGTGTAGTCCATGCCCGGGATCTCGGTCATGGCCTGGGTCTTCCAGCCGACGATCTCGCTGTAGAACACGGCGGCCGCGTCGCGGTCGGTGGTCATCAGCTCGTACCAAAGAATGCGTCCGTGAATGTCGCTCATGGGGTTCTCCTTCGAGGGATGTTGGAAGATGGAGCCGGCCGCGTCCGCGCGGTGGTCCTCGTCATACCGACCTCGCGCCCGACTGCAAAGGACATCTTCGCCGGACCCGCGCGGGCGCCCGCCGGGGCGCGCTTCGCCGATCCGCGATGGGTGCTCCGCCGCGCGGGCGGCGCGACCCGTTGTGACTTCTCCGACCGGCCTTCAGGCTTCGGCGACGCGGCGCGTGAGGCTCTCAAGCCTCGGGTGCGACCTGACCGGCGCGCGCCGGCCAGCGAATCCACCCCACGGTGACCATGGCCGGCACCAGCAGCAGGTCGGCGATCAGGGCGACCACGAGCGTGAAGGGCAGCAGCGTGCCCAGCACCCGAATCGAGTAGTAGTCACTGAAGGCGAGGGGCAGGAAGCCCAGGCCCAGGATCACCGTGGTCATGACGATGGGGCCGCCGGCCAACGCGAAGGTACGGGCGACCGCCGGCTGCAGGTCGCCGTCCCCGCGACCCAGCTCGACGCGCAGGCGGCTCAGGAAGTGGATGGTGTCGTCGACGCCAATCCCGAGGGCGATCATGCCGACCACGAGGGCGTCCGAGTCGACCGCGTCGTAGGTGAAGCCGAGCAGCCCGCCCAGCGCCACCAGCGGCAGCAGGTTGGGCACCATCGACCACAGCCCCACCGTCAGCGAGCGCAGCCCCGCCGCCATGACCAGCGCGATCAGGAGCGCCGAATAGACGAGGCCGTTGCGCTGGCCCTCGATGATGGCGTCGAGCCATCCGCCGAAGAGGTGAGCCACGCTCTGCACCTCGACGCGCACCGCGGGCCCGAGGGCGACGCGCGCTTCGTCGGCGGCGGCGTCCGCGAGCCTGGCGATGACGCGGAAGGCCGACGGCGTGAACTGCAGGGCGAGGCGGGCGTGGCGCCCGTCGACGTCGATGAGGCGCTCCACGCCGTCGCCCCCCGCCATCTCGAAGAGCAGAAGGTACTGCGCGATCATCGGCCGGCTGGTGGGCAGGGGGCCGGCCGCGGCGTCGCCCGTGTTGAGCGCGCGGTGGATGTGGCGCAGCAGATCGGCGTAGGAGCGCGCGGCGCCGATGCCGTCCCGCGCCTGCAGTTGGCCCTGCAGCGCGGCGAGGCGGGCAACGACGGCGGGCTCCTTCAAGCCATCCTCTGCGTCCGACTCGAGGAACAGGTCGACCTGCACGCTGCCGGCGAAGTGCGCCGCGAAGAAACGCTCGGCGACGCGGACCGGGTGGTCGTCGTCGAAGCGGCTGACGAAGTCGGTGTCGACGCGGAAGCGCGCCAGGCCGACGGCCGAGAGCGCCACCAGGACCGCGAAGGCCGCGATCACGCGCCGGGGGTGGCCCGTGCCCAGGCGGCGGCAGGCGTCGACCAGCGCGTCCAGCCCCGAGAGGGCGCCGTGCGCGGGGCGCGCCACCGGGCGGGGCGTGGGCAGCAGCGAGAAGAGGATGGGCGCGAGCGTCAGCGCGATGAGCAGCGCCACCGCGACGCCGAAGCCCAGCACGAGGCCGAGTGAGCGGAAGACCGGCGTGGGCACCAGGGCCATGGCGCCGAAGCCGACGAAGGTCGTCGCCGACGTCAGGACGCAGGCCAGGCCCACCTCGCTGCCGGCGTCGAGGATGGCCTCGTCCTTGGGGTGGCCCGCCGTGACGAGCTGCAAGTAGGCGCTGCACAGGTGGATGACGTCGCTGAACGCGATGATGAGGATCACGCCCGGCACGACGGCCAGCATGATGTTGACCTCGGGGTCGAGGGCGACCGCGAAGCCCATGGTCCACAGCGTCGCGACGGCGGCGACCGTGCCGGTGACCGTGACCGGCCAGAGGCGCCGGAACAGGACGAACACGACGACGAGCAGCACGGCCACGACGGCCGGCGTCAGGCGGCGCAGCGTGCCGTTGGCCGAGTCCACGCACGCGGCCATCTCGGGCAGCAGCCCGCGCAGGTGGATGGCGTCGGCGGGGAAGCCCGCAGTCCGGACGGCGCCCGCGATGCGTCCCACCAGGGCCGGGACGCCCTCCGCCTGACGGTCGGGCTGCACGGTCAACTCGACGACCACCAGCCCGGCCCGCTGATCGTCGGACACCACCAGGCCGCGGTAGAGCGGGTCGTCCAGGAGCGTCCGACGCGCGGCGGCGGCGGCGTCGGGGCCCTCGGCCATGCGATCGACGAGGCGCTCGACGACCAGCCGGCCGGGGCGGCCCTCGACCAGGCGCACGGTGGCCGGGGAGTCGACGTGCGCCACCTCGGGCATGGCTTCGATGGCCTCGGTGGCCGCCTGCAGGCGCGCGAGGGCCTCGGGCGCGAGGATGTCCGGCGCCGAGACGCCCACCAGCACGACCTCGTCGTTGGCGAAGAGGCGGCAACGCTCGATGTAGCGCGCGAAGTCCGGGCTGTCGCCGAAGAAGAGCTTCTTGGGCGAGGACGCGATCACCGCGTGGGTGAGGGTCATTCCCGACGCGACGGACAGCGCGGCGAAGGCGAGCAGGACCAGGACCCGGTGGCGCAGCACGAAGGTGACGTATCGGCGGACGAGGCCGGCCTGGCTGGGACGTACCCGAGTCAAAAGCAGACCCCGAAGCCGAAGCCCGGATCGATACACAAGCCGGCCCCGGGGCAGGCCGGCGCGCCGGGATCGCAGAAGGGGTGGCAGACCGCCGAGGCGTCGCCCGGGAACAGGACGCAGAACGAGGCGACGGCGCAGTCGGCGTCTACCCCACAGGGCGCGTAGGGCTCGACGTCGCCGGCCGGGAGGCAGGCCCCAGAGCCGTCGCCGGCCCCTTGGTGCTGGCAGGTGGTGCCGGCCGGGCACTCATCGGCCGCCAGGCGGCAGCCCGCGTCGACGCACAGGCCAAAGACGCGCAACGGATGGAGGGGGTCGGTGGCGTCCACGCAGAGGGTCTCGGCGGCGCAGGTGTCCGGGCCGCGCGGATCGCACAGCTCGACGCAGTGGCCGGTGCCCGGCGTCGGGGACAGGGCCTCGTCGTCGGGATCGCCCAGGCACAGACCACCCGCGGCGCAGGTGAGCGCCAGACCCTCCGCGTCGCGCTCCGCCTGGGCGTCACAGGGCTCGCCGGGCTCGGCCGAGCCGCCCTCGAAGCACCAGGGGGCGGGGTTGCCGAGCCACAGGCACACACCGTCGAGCCCCGAGGCGCCGGGATCGCAGGGGGCCAGCAGTCCGTCGCCACCGCACCGGATGGGACGACACAGGCCCACGTCGGCGTCGCAGGTCCGGGTCAGCGGGCAGTCCGCGACC
>CALBMW010000947.1 GCA_937896275.1 uncultured Myxococcales bacterium | reverse complement strand
CGTCGACACCTGCGCCGCCGAGTTCGAGGCGCACACGCCCTACCTCTATTCGACCTACGAGGACGAGGACGAGGCCGCCCCCACCGATCGCCGCAAGATCGTGATCCTGGGCGGCGGCCCCAACCGAATCGGCCAGGGCATCGAGTTCGACTATTGCTGCGTGCACGCCGCGATGGCCCTGCGCGAGGCCGGGTTCGAGGCCATCATGGTCAACTGCAACCCCGAGACGGTCAGCACCGACTACGACACCAGCGACCGCCTCTACTTCGAGCCCCTGAGCTTCGAGGACGTCATCGCGATCGTCGAGCGTGAGCGGCCGATGGGGGTCATCGTGCAGTTCGGCGGGCAGACGCCCCTCAAGCTGGCGCGCCGGCTCGAGGCGGCGGGCGTGCCTATCCTGGGCACCTCGCCGGACGCCATCGACCGCGCCGAGGATCGGGAACGATTCCAAGCGCTCGTCGCCGAGCTTGGCCTGCGTCAGCCCGTCAACGGCGTGGCGCGCAGCCTCGACGAGGCCCGGCGCGTCGCCGATCGCGTCGGCTTCCCGCTCGTGGTCCGCCCCAGCTACGTGCTGGGCGGCCGCGCGATGGAGGTGGTGCTCGACCACGCCGGTCTGGAGCGCTACATCCGCGAGGCGGTCCAGGTCAGCCCCGACCACCCCATCCTGCTCGACCAGTTCATCGGCGGCGCGGTCGAGTTGGACGTCGACTGTGTGTCCGACGGCCAACTCGTCGTCATCGGCGGCGTGATGGAGCACGTCGAGGAGGCGGGCATCCACTCGGGGGACTCGGCCTGCAGCCTGCCGCCCTACTCGGTGCCGGCCTCGATCATCGACGAGGTCGAGCGCCAGACGAAGGCCATGGCTCGGGCGCTCGGCGTCGTCGGCCTGATGAACGTGCAGTTCGCGGTGCGCTTCGGCAGCGGCCAGGTCGACGAGATCTTCGTCCTCGAGGTCAACCCGCGCGCCAGCCGCACGGTGCCCTTCGTCAGCAAGGCCATCGGTCGTCCGCTGGCCAAGATCGCCGCGCGCGCCATGGCCGGCGAGACGCTCGCGGCGCTCGGCTTCACCGAGACGATCCACCCGCGTCACGTCTCGGTGAAGGAGGCGGTGTTCCCCTTCGCGAAGTTCGGCGACGTTGACAGCGTGCTGGGGCCCGAGATGCGATCGACCGGCGAGGTCATGGGCATCGCCGACGACTTCCCGACGGCCTTCCTCAAGAGCCAGGTCGGCGCCTTCACCGATCTGCCGTCCACCGGCTGCGCGATGTTCTCGGTCGACGACCTCGACAAGCCGGGCTTCGTCGATCTGGCGCGGCGCATGGCGGCGCAGGGCTTTCGCCTCGTCGCCACCGAAGGGACGCGCGCGGCGCTGGTCGCGGCCGGCGTGCCGGTGGGGCACGTCAACAAGGAGCACGAAGGCGGCGATCACACCGTGGCCGGCATCGAGGCGGGCTCGGTGGACATCGTATTCTGCACCACGCGCTTCGCCGGCAACATCGCGCGTTCGCGGGGTCTGCGGCAGGCTGCGTTGCGGCGCGGCGTGCCCTACTATACGACGCTGGTGGGCGCGCGGGCGGTGGTGGCCGCCATCGAGCGGCTCGCGCGCGGCCGTCCCCCGGTGCGCGCCCTTCAGGACTATCACCCCGGCTGAGCCAGGGTGGGAGAGGACGAGACATGGACCGGATGCCCATCACGCGCGCCGGCTACGAACGCCTGCGCGAGGGCCTCAAGCGCCTCAAGACCATCGACCGCCGCGAGGTCGCGAACCTGATCGAGGTGGCGCGTAGTCACGGCGATCTGCGCGAGAACGCGGACTACGACTCGGCCAAGGAGCGCCAGGGGATGCTCGAGGCCAACATCCGTGACCTCGAGGACAAGCTGGCCCGGGCGGACATCATCGACGTGTCGCGTCACAACGGCGACCGCGTGGTCTTCGGCGCCACGGTCACCTTCATCGACCTCGACACCGACGAAGTGCGCAGCCTCACCATCGTCGGCGAGCTCGAGGCCGACCCCACCGTTGGGCTCATATCGGTCGCGTCGCCGCTGGCGCGCGGCTTCATCGGCAAGCGCGTGGACGACGTCGCCCTCGTGCAGACCCCGGGTGGCCGGAAGGAATATGAGATCACGGTCATCGCGTTCGGTTGAGCGCCCATGGGTGCTCGCGCGACCCAGCGTGAGAAAATGCACGCCGCGGCGCTGACCCCCGGACGTCGACCCCCCGGCGGCCGACCACCCCGACGCCGCGAGCCCGCGTGCGACGGGGGCCCGGGCCGCGCCCCCCCAAACCTGACGTTCCCTTAACGCTTCTCTGGCGCGCGCCTTGCATCGGGGGGCCGCGACCTGAGCGGCGCGCGTCAACCGATGCACGCCGTCGACATTTGAATAGCCGGCGCCCGTGCCGCGGCGCCGGGAGGGGTGAGCACATGCAGCTTTGGCGAAGGCTCGCGGTTGGCGTGGCAGTGGCGCTGGTCGGGCTCGTCGGGTGTGGGGAAGAGGTCAAGGACGTCGACCGCGTCCAGCCGCACTACACCAAGAAGTCGTTGCTGGACGGTGAGTGGTACTTCCGGCAGACGATCGTCGATCGGCCACCCGAGTATCTCTATCCGTTCACCGGCATCGAGGGCGCCCTCGAGAAGGTCCGCTGGGAGGTCCGCGAGGACTACCTGTTCGCCTATCGCGTGCACGAGACGGTGCCCGGCCTCGACTTTGACGAGACCGCGCCGGGCGCGCACTTCAAGGGTGATCCGGTGGCCATCTACGCCATCTCGGAGCACTTCGACATCATCCGTGACTTCAGCCGCTCCACGGGCGAGCAGTCCAACGTCCTCGTCGAGGACAGCAGCCTGCGCCCCTGGTTCGAGCGCGACTACATGCGGGTGGACTGGTCGACCAACGTCGTCGAGGACGGCTCCAACCTGAGCGGCCTGGTCACGGCGGTGTCTTTCAACAACCCGGATCTGTTCTGGGTGCGTGAGGACGAGGCCTTCAACCCCGACCGCATGCAGATGGAAGACGATTTCCTCATGTTCACCAGCACTTACACGGTGAACGACGGGGGCTACGCCTGCTTCATCGAGTACGGATCGCCCGTCGCCGGCGGCGTCCCCTGTGGGGCGGTCGAGGTGAAGCTGCGGAGCACCTTCTCCAAGATCGACGCCGCCGACAACGCTCAGTTCGAGGCCGTGTCCTACCAGGACCGCGAGCTGCTGAAGGATCCGGCGGAGCCCTTCACCGATCGCAACACGAACGGCACCTACGACGCGGCCGAGCACTTCGTCGACTCGAACGGCAACGGCCGCTTCGACGATGGTGAGCAGTTCGTCGACCGCGACCAGAACGGCAAGTGGGACGCGGCCGAGGAGTTCACCGACCGCAACGCGAACGGCGAGTGGGACAACGAGACACCCGTCAAGTACGTCACGCTCTCGGTTGGGCCCGAGAAGGAGCGGATGGTCGACGTCGCCTGCACCCCCGAGGTGCTCGACGCGGCTGGCCCCGGGGTCACGCTGGCCGACTGCCGCGACCTGCAGTTCGATCTCCAGGGCCGCTTCGGCTTCTTCCGCAGCGAGCGCAACCGCTACGACCGGCTGGTCGGGGGCAACCACGACACGGGCCGCGAGTGGTTCGCGAACCACCACCAGATCTTCAAGGCGACCAAGGACGCGTCCGGGCGGAGCATCCCGCGCGCCCAGCGTGAGCTCCGGCCGGTCGTCTACCACCTCAACACCAACTTCCCCGACGACCTCAAGGAGGTCAGCGTCAAGCTGGGCAAGGATTGGGACAGCGCGCTGATGGAGGCCGCGATGGCGGCCACCGGCAAGAGCGCCGACGAGATCCGCAGCCAGCTGAAGCGTGACTTCACCGCCAGCGGCGAGCGCGCCCTGTTCATCGGTGACGACTACGGCGCCGACCACCTCTTCCAGATCCGCGACAACAACTGCTCGAAGGCCTTCATCGACGGCTACCTGTCGCGCAACGCCGACATGAAGGACGTCGTCGACGAGGCGAGCGAGGGCAAGGGCATCCTGCGGGGCAACCTGGAGCGCGTCTGCGCCGGGTTGACCTTCGAGAGTCGCAAGCGCCCCGGCGTCGAGCGCTTCACCTGGCAGCAGATGGGCGACCTTCGCTTCAGCTTCGCGTGGTGGCTCAACGAGGAGGAGCCGAATGGTCCGCTGGGCTACGGCCCCTCGGGCGCCGACGTCGAGAACGGCCGGATCGTCAGCGGCAACGCCTACATCTACGGCGCCGCGCTCGACAGCTACGCCCGCGGCGCGGCCGACACGATCCGCGCGCTCAACGGCGATCTGGACACCGAGCACCTCATCGACGGCCGCAGCTACCTCGACTGGATTGAGGGGCCCACCACGGTGGCCGACATGGATCTCACCGTGACGCCCGAGTTCCAGCAGAAGGTGTCGCGGCGCATCGGGTCGAACCGCATGGAGGGCTACCGCTCCTTCTTCAAGGAGGGCGGGGGCATCGACAAGGCCGCAATCAAGCGCCACATGCGCGAGCGCCTGCAGCGCCCCAACGACTCCGATCCGCTGGCCGCGGTGGTCAACGCGCCCGCCAACCAGGGCCGCGCGCGGCTCGAGGCCCTGGCGCAGGATCCGACCTTCCGCGCGCGCTGGGTGACCGACGAGATGCTGCAGATCGTCGGCCCGATGTTCGGCTGGAGGCCCGGCGAGCAGATCTCCCCCGAGATGCGCGACATGGCCTTCCAGATGGCGGTGGATCCGGGCGCGATGCGCGACGCGCGGATGGACCGTCTCAAGGTGGCGTCCGAGAACAACGTGTTCATGGCGGACTTCATCGACGACGCGATCATCGGTGAGGCGCTGTCGATGAAGGGCCTCGATCCCGAGGAGATCTACCAGCGGCTGCGCGTCGAGATCTTCGAGGCGGTCATGCTGCACGAGATCGGCCACACGATGGGCCTGACCCACAACTTCATGGCGTCATTCGACGCCCTGAACTACCAGGATGACTTCTGGCACATCCGCGACACCGTGCCCCAGGCGGACTGGGACAAGGCGCGCCTGCCCGAGTACCGCTACGCCTCGATCATGGATTACGGCAGCCGGTTCAACTCGGACACCAAGGGCCTCGGCAAATACGACTACGCCGCCATCAAGATGGTGTACGGCGGCAACGTCGCGGCCTTCGCCGACGACGTGCCGGTGCCCGGGCGCCTGGATCTCGAGCTGGAGTTCAACGACTACAGCAAGATCCCCGAGATGCTCGGCGGCGACTCCGCCAACATCAGCAAGCGCGTCGACCGCACCACCGACGACGTGATGGCCGAGAAGCGCGAGGGGGTGCTGCGCAACGCCGAGCTGTTCGCGCAGAACCCGCGCCGCACGGCCTCGGACTTCTGGATCGACCGGGTGGTGCCGTTCCACTACTGCGCCGACGGCTTCAACGGCGACCTGAAGTGCCGCACCTGGGACGACGGCGCCAACCACTCCGAGGCGGTCGCCTCGGCCATTCAGCGCTACTGGAACTACTTCGTCTTCAACGCCTACCGGCGCAACCGCGAGGAGGGCGCCTTCGTCAGCGCCTTCTTCAGCCGGCAGGACCGCCTGAACGAGTACCTGTCCTACCCCTGGAAGTACTACTTCTTCTACGACGCCTACCCGGTGGACGTGCGCGAGGATCTGCTGAAGGCCGCGCTGATGGGCATGAACTTCGTCAACCAGGTGATGGGCACGCCGGAGCCGGGCCGCTACTGCAACGCGAACGGCATCTACTACCCCTCCTACTTCTTCAGCTTCGGTGACCAGCGGTCCTGCGAATCGGTGACCGTGCCGATCGGGGTGGGGCGCAACCTCTACCTCGACTTCAGCGACGACTACGTCTACCGCATTGATTTCATTGGTCTTTACTATGACAAGATCAACTTCGTGCGGACCTTGGCGGACACCTTCACGAACTTCTTCCGCCTGACCGACGACACCGACACGCGCCAGTACGACATCGGCTACTACCTGGCCTTCCAGGAAGAGGTGATCGAGCTGACGCGCGACATGATGTACAGCGCCCTGGGCTATGTGCGCAGCGGCAGCATCTACAACAACTTCGTCACCGACGGGAACATCCGGCCCCAGCTGCTGGTGGATCCGCGCAACTTCGGGAACGACCGTGTGCCGGACACCACCACGCCCCGCATCTACGCGCGGATTCCCTACAACCTGCTGTGGCAGACCCTGGCCCTGCAGACCATCTTCAACAGCAACGCCCACGACCGTCACACCGACTTCGTGGAGTACCTCACGCTGGTCGAGAAGGGCTCGGGCGACGACCGTCAGTTCGGCGACGGCGCAGATACGGCCGAGTTCGTCCACCCCATGACCGGATCGACCTACGTCGCGGTGCAGACCGACGACGGCCGGTCCCTGGCCTATGACCTGGTGGGGCTCGCCCAACAGATCCTGACCCAGGACTGGAGCCCCGCGCGGGCCGCCTTCGAGGCGGATCCGTCAAACGACGCTGCCCGGCAGCGCTTCGAGGACGAGGACTACGCCCTGCAGAACATCGTCGAGCTGATGGACGATATGCGGGAGTTGAAGTCCTGGGCCGATTACGGGCGGTGAGGGGAACCATGAGCGCGAAGAACACGCAGCGACCGAACCCCCGAACGGCCCTCGGGCTGGCCTCGCGTGCCCATGCGGCCGCACGGAAGGATGGATTCATGCGTCTGAGCACGACCCTGCCCCTGCTCGCCCTGCTCGTGGCGGGGCTGTTCACGGGCTGCGCCGAGCCGGTCGACGACATCAACACGGTGCAGCCGCACTACGTGTCCAAGGCCCTCTTCGAGGGTGAGTGGTACTACAAGCAGACGATCACCGACGTGTCGCCCCAGGTGGACGTCGGCTTCGTTGGCCTCGAGGGTGCGCTCGAGAAGGTCCGGTGGGAGATCCGCGAGGATCAGCTCATCGCCTACCGCACCCACGAGGCCATCCCCAACCTGGACCAGAACGACAACGACACCGTGCCCGGCGCCCATTTTCAGGGCGACCCGGTCGCCACGTTCAAGATCCTCAAGCACTTCGACATCCGTCGCGGCTACAGCGCCTCGACGGGCGAGGAGACGAACGAGATCGGCGAGAACGCCAGCGACCGCCCGTGGCAGCAGCGGGAGTACATGCGGATCGACTGGGGCAGCAACGGCCACCAGGGTCCGGTCGATCTGGCCGGTCTCTTCAGCGTCTGGTCGCAGGCGAACGACTACATCCGCGAGACCGAGATCTATGACCCCGACCACCTGCAGGTCACCAACGACTACATCGCGATCACCAACCTGGCGGTGATGCAGGCCAGCATCTACACCTGCTACTACAACTACGGCGGGCAGAACTGCGGCGCGGGCGAGGTGCGCATCCGCTCGTCCTTCGCCAAGATCGACGCTGAAGACGCGAAGCAGTTCGAGCCGCGCCCCTACCTCGACAACCTGCCGCTGCGTGATGACGACGGGCGCATCCTGCGCACCGTGCGGCTGCGCGTGGGTAACGGCGACGACGTGGCCGAGTTCGCGTGCACGCCGGAGTTCATGGACTTCCTCGACGAGCTGACCGCGCCCGGCTACTTCACCTTCCAGGATGACTGCAACGAGGTGCGCTACGCCCAGTTCGAGCGCTTCGGCTTCTTCCGCACCGAGCGCTACAAGTACGACCGGCGCGTGGGCGGCGGCCACGACGACAACCGCGAGTGGTACGCCAACATCCACAACATGTGGCGCGACCCCGTCAAGGACGACGGGACGCCCCGCCCGTACGGCGAGCGGGCTGTTCGCCCGATCGTGTACTACGCCAACACGACCTTCCCGGCCGATCTCGGCAAGGTCGCCGGCCAGATCTCGAACGACTGGGACGAGGCCTTCATCAAGACGGCCGTGGCGGCCACGGGCAAGTCCGAGGCCGACATCCGCGCGCAGGTGGCCCGTGACTACCCGGCGGGGGACTGGGCCTTCTTCGAGGGTGACAACCTCAAGCAGGGCGCTCTGTTCCAGGTGCGCCGCAACACCTGCTCCGTCGAAGGGGTCGAGGCCTACGTCGAGCAGCACCCCGAGCTGCAGGACATCGTCGACGAGGCGACCGAGGGCGCGGATGTGCTGGTGGGCAACCTGCCGCGCGTCTGCGCGGGGCTGACGCACTTCAGCCGGGCGCGCGATGTGAGCGAGCCCTTCACCTGGCAGCAGCTGGGCGACGTGCGCGTCAACCACTTCTACTGGGTCAACGAGCCGCAGCCTTCGGGCCCGCTGGGCTACGGGCCCTCGGCCGCGGATCCCGAGAACGGCCACATCATCACCGCGACCGCCAACGTCTATGGCGCCGCCGTCGACACCTACGCCCGCAGCGCCGCCGACATCGTGCGCGCCATGAACGAGGATCTGGACCTCGACGCGCTCATCTCGGGCGCGAGCTACGAGGAGTGGCTGCAGGGCACCAAGAGCGTGGCCGACATGGAGCTGACCCTGAACCCGGCCGTGTACGCCGACATCAACGCGCGCCTCGGCGGCTTCGACGTCGAGCAGGCCTATGGCAGCTACAAGCTGCCCGACGGCCGCGTCGACAAGGCCGCGCTGCAGCGCCAGATGCGGATGCGCATGGAGCATCCGGACACCGACGACCCGATGTTCGAGGCGCTCAACGCGCCCGTGGATCTGGGTCGCGCCAGGCTCGAGAAGCTCAAGCAGGACCCGACCTTCCGGACCCGCCTGCTCACGAACGAGCAGCTCGCCATTGCGCGGCCGCTCTATGCCTGGAAGCCCGGCGACGACACGACCAAGGAGATGGAGGACGCCGCCATCGACATGGCGATCGATCCCAAGGCCTTCGGCGAGCGCATGAAGGCGCGGTTCAAGTTCTTCTCGGACCGCAACGTGATGATGGGTGACTTCCTCGACGACTCGATCATCGGCCAGGCGCTCGAGATGAAGGGCCTGGATCCCAACGCCGTGTACCTGCGCCTTCGGGAGCAGATCTTCCGCGGCGTCATGCTGCACGAGCTTGGCCACACGGTGGGCCTGACCCACAACTTCCAGGCCTCGTTCGACGCCCTGAACTACCAGGACGAGTTCTGGAAGATCCGCGACGAGGTGCCCGAGAGCGAGTGGAACGCGGCGCGGCTGCCCGAGTACCGCTACGCGTCGATCATGGACTACGGCGCGCGCTTCAACTCCGACACCAAGGGCCTGGGCAAGTACGACCTGGCCGCGATCCGGTTCGCCTACGGTCATGTGAGCGAGGTCTTCGCGGACGCCGTGGACGTGTCGTCGACCTTGGACTTCGACGTGTTCGCCGATGGCTACGACCGGGTGCCCAGCCTGCTGGGGAACGACTACCGCAACATCACGAAGCGGAAGGACGTCACGCAGGATCAGCTGATGGGGGAGCGTCGCCGTGGCGTGCTGGACAACTCGCGGCTCTTCGCGGCGAACCAGAACACGCCGATCGATGAGTTCTGGTTCAACCGCGAGGTGCCTTACCAGTACTGCTTCGACATCTTCCGCGGCAACCTGCAGTGCCAGACCTGGGACGAGGGCGCGAGCGCCACGGAGCAGGTGCGGTCAGCCATCCAGCTGTACTGGAACTACTACGCCTTCAACGACTTCCGGCGCGGTCGGTCCGAGTTCAGCTTCATCAACGGCTTCTACTCGCGCCAGGGTCGCCTGTCGTGGTTCCTCAGCAACCCCTTCCGCTACTTCTACTTCTACCAGCAGTGGGACATCGGGCTGCGGAACGACCTCTATCAGGCCTCGCTGATCGGCCTGAACTTCATCAACCAGGTGCTCGGGACGCCGCTGCCCGGTCGGCACTGCCTCGACGCCGACACCAACCGCTACGTGCCGCTGGCGCAGGCCGCCGATCCGGACAACTGCGAGGCCTTCGACGTGCCGCAGGGCACGGGTCGCGAGCAGTACGTCCGCCTGAACGACGAGTACTACTACCAGCTCGACTACATCGGGTCGTACTACGACAAGGTCACCTTCCTGAGCTTCCTCACCGACACCTCGACCTCGTTCTTCCGCGTGGCGAACATCGGTGACAACCGCGCCTTCTCGATCGGCTACTACCGCGTCTACCGCGAGGAGTTGGTCAAGCTGGCGCGAGATCTGGTGATGGCGTGGATCGGCAACGGCGACGGCGAGTCCTTCAGCAGCCTCGTGCAGGTGGACGGCGCGCCGGGTCAGCGGGTCACGCCGAGGGCCCTGGTCGACAAGGAGGCGATGGGCCAGGACGAGGCGGAGGCCGGCATGCCGCGCCTGTACGCGCCCATCAGCTACAACCTGGTGTGGCAGGCGCTGGTGCTGATGTCGGTCTACAACACATCGACCTATGATTCGCAGCTCGACTTCCCGAACTACATCGCCGTGGTCGAGTCGGGCTCCGGTGAGGACTTCGAGACGCCTGAGGGCGCCGGCGGGTTCCGGCGTATGACCTTCACGAACCCGCGCACGCACATCCAGTACGCGGCGGTGCAGACGCGTGACGGGCTGTCGATCAGCTACGAACTTCTGCAGCACGCGCAGGACTTCGCAGACAACGTCTGGCAGCCGGCCTACGACGCGGCTCACGCGGAGGGTGCGGATGACGCCGCGCTCGATGCCTTCGAGGGGGCGGATCGGAAGCTGGGCGAGTACGGCGATCTTGTGAGCGACCTGCGGCTCCTCCGCTCGGCGCTGGACTGGTCGAACGACTGAAGAGGTGTCCAGCAATCGAACGCCGTCGCGAGGACGTGACGGGCGAGG
>CALBMW010000946.1 GCA_937896275.1 uncultured Myxococcales bacterium | reverse complement strand
TGGGTGGAAGACCAACCGCCGCTCGATGCGGTTCCACAGCTCGGGCGGGAAGGCCGCGCGGGCGATCTCGAGGGCCCGGCCCGCGGCGGCGTCCGGATCGGGCGCCCCGGCGAACCCGATGCGCCGCGCCCCGCTGTCGAGGGCGTCCGCGCCGAGGTTGCTGGTCATCACGATGACGGTGTTCGAGAAGTCGACCGTGCGCCCCTGCCCGTCGGTCAGGCGCCCGTCATCGAGCACCTGCAGCAGCAGGTTCCACACGTCGCGGTGGCTCTTCTCGAGCTCGTCGAAGAGCACCACCTGATAGGGCCGCCTGCGGACGACGTCGGTGAGCTGGCCGCCCTCGCCGTGGCCGACGTAGCCGGGCGGCGCGCCGATGAGGCGGGCCACCGTGTGCGCCTCGAGGTACTCGCTCATGTCGAAGCGGGTCAGCGCCTCGCGGCTGCCGAAGAGGAAGGCCGCCAGCGCCTTGACGACCTCGGTCTTGCCCACGCCCGTCGGTCCCAGGAAGAGGAAGGAGCCGATGGGGCGGCCCCCGGCGAAGCCCACGAAGTTGCGACGAATCGTCTCGGCGACGGCGCTGAGCGCGTGACGCTGGCCCACGATCTGCTCGGCGAGGTGATCCTCCATCTGCAGGAAGCGCTGCGGATCGTCCATGAGCAGGTGCTCGAGGGGGACCCGCGCGATCCGCGCCACGACCTCGGCCACGGCGCGACGGTCGACGTCGCCCCCGGCGCGGCGGGCCACGGCGCCTGCCAAGTCGAGGATGCCGAGGGACTTGTCGGGGTCCCGTCGCTCGTGGATGTAGCGACGGCCGAGGCGCACCGCGGCCTCGAGCGCCTCGGGCTGGTAGGTCACCCCGTGATGCTGCGCGTAGTGGTCCGCCACGCCGCGCACGATGGCCAGCGTGGCCTCGGGGTCTGGTTCGTCGATGAAGACCGACGTGAAGCGCCGCTCCAGCGCGGGATCGGCCTCGATGTGTTGGCGATACTCGTCGACGGTCGTGGCGCCGATGCACGGGAACTCGCCGCGCGCCAGGGCCGACTTGAGCTCGTTCGAGGCGTCGTGGCCACCGTCGCCGCCGCCCGCGCCGATGAGCGTGTGCACCTCGTCGATGAAGACCACCACCCGTCCGTCGGCCCGCCGCACTTCGTCCTGCAGGCCGCGCAGGCGCTCGGCCAGCGCGCCGCGCAGGTGGGTACCGGCCAGGATCGCGCCCACGTCCACCTGGATGATGACGCGCTCGGGGGCCGTAGCGCCGTCGGGGTGATCGGAGGCCAGCCGCGCGGCGACGCCCTCGGCCACGGCGGTCTTGCCGACGCCCGGCTCGCCCACGAGGCAGGGGTTGTTGCTGCGGCGTTTGTTGAGGATGTCGATCGTCTCTTCGATCTCGCGGTCGCGCCCCACCACGGGATCGACGCGGCCGATCCAGGCCAGGTGGCTGAGGTTGCGCCCCAGGCGTGTCAGCCAGGGGAAGCGCTCACGGTTGAGCACGAAGGGGCTCGGCACGTCGTCGGGGGCCGCGCCGCCGGGCGCTGGGCTGCCGGATGCTGGGCTGCCGGATGCTGGGCTGCCGGGCGTCGGGCTGCCGGATGTCGGGCTGCCGGATGTCGGGCTGCCGGATGTCGGGCTGCCGGGCGCCGCGCCTGCGGGTTGGGCCGACTGGTCGCCTTGGCGGCGGCCCCGCTCGTCCCCCCGACGCTCCCGCGGCGTCGGCTCTGGGCGTCGCGCGGGGATCACGGGCAGCGCGGGCGACGCGCCGCGGCGCATCGAGGGCACCTGCACCGTGTCTCCGCCGGGCAGGGCGGGCATCTCGATCGTGTCGCGCGCTGGCTCGTCCGGCTCCGCTGACAGCACGGACTCACGCACGACGCGCCTCAGCGCGACGAGGTGCGGGGGCACGCCGTGTGTCGCGCAGCGCAGCGCGGCCCCGCGCAGGGCAGGCATCGAGACGCCCGCGTCCACGAGCAGCCGGTGGGCGCCCGCGTCCCGTTGCCGAGTGCACGCGGCCAACCAGTGGAGGCAGGTCACGGCCTCCTCGTCGAAGCCCCGCGCCAACTCGGCCGCGCGCCGGAGGAGCGTCTCGCGCGTCCCCGCCGGCTCGGCTGCGGCCGCGTCGAGGCCGTCGAGCACCGCCTGCTCGTCGATCTGTCGCTCGAGCAGCAGCAACTCGGCCGGGTTGGGCACCGTGTAGAGCGCCAGCAGCACGTGCACGCTGGCCGTCGGCTGCTCGGCGTGGTGGGCGAGATCTTCTGCCTGCGCGAGCACCTGCTGGAGTTCGGCGTCGGGGACCGCGGTGCTCAACTCGCTTGCGCCCTCTGTCTGGAGACCTGAGCCTGTCTGGAGATCTGAGCCTGTCTGGAGATCTGAGCCTGTCTGGAGACCTGAGCCGTGGGTGCCTGCGCCGTCGGGAGGCCCGAGCCCCGCGCCGGCCCGAGCCGCTTGCAGACCTTGGCCCGGTCATCGGCCAGCGCGGTTTGACACTCGCGTGCTCACCGTGCTAACGCCTCCGGCGTCAGGCCCACCGGCCCCGGGCTGCGGTACTCTATCCACACCCCGATTCAAAGGAAACCCCCCCGAGCATGGCTGTCGTCGTCCTGGGCATCGCTGGTGGAACCGGCTCCGGCAAGACCACCGTCGCGCGCGCGATCGTGGATCGCATCGGTCGTTCGCGGGTCGCCTACCTCGAGCACGACAGCTACTACCGGGACCTGCGCAACCTGGATCTGGCGGCGCGGCGTGAGGTGAACTTCGATCACCCCGGCGCCTTCGACACCGATCTCCTCATCGAGCACGTCATGGCGCTGAAGGCCGGCCACGCCGTCGAGACCCCGGTGTACAGCTACACCGAGTCCCTGCGCCTGCCGCACACCGAGCGGATCGAGCCCCGCACCCTGGTCATCGTCGAGGGCATCCTCGTCCTCGAGAACACGCGACTGCGGGATCTGATGGACGTGAAGATCTTCGTCGACACCGCCGACGACGTTCGACTGATGCGGCGCCTGCGGCGGGACACCCACGAGCGCGGCCGCGCGATGGAGCACGTGCTGGGGCAGTACGAGGCGACGGTGCGGCCGATGCACCTGACCTTCGTGATGCCCTCGATGCGCTACGCGGACGTCGTGATCCCGCGCGGGGGCCGCAACCGGGTGGCCATCGAGATGGTGGCCGACGGGCTCCTCAAGCGCTTGCGACTGTCCGACGAGCCGACGTGATCGAGACGCTGCGAGAGGCCCTGGCTCGGCGCAGCCGACGCGCCCTGCCGGACGCCCGGCCCCGGGCCGCCGTGCTGGTGCCCATCATCGAGGACGGCGGTGCCCCACGGCTGCTGCTGACCCGCCGCACCACGCACCTCAGCTCGCACGGCGGGCAGGTCGCCTTCCCCGGCGGGCGGGTCGATCCGGGGGACGCGGACGCCACCGACGCGGCGCTGCGCGAGGCCTTCGAAGAGGTCGCGCTGCCCCGCGCCTTCGTCGACGTGCTCGGACTCCTCGACGACTTCCCCACGGTGCGCGGCGAGATGCTGGTGACGCCGGTGGTGGCCCACCTGGCCGAGGTGCCCCCCCTGCGGGCCGAGCCGGGCGAGGTGGCGCGCATCTTCACGATCCCGATCGTGGAGCTGCGACGGGCCGATCGCTGGCGCGTCCAGGACTACGAGGAGTCCGGCCGACGCTGGCCCATCTACCTCTTCGACCACGACGGCGAGACGCTCTGGGGCCTGTCGGCCTACATCACGCTGCAGGTGTTGGCGCTGACCGAAGAGGGCGCCCCCTTCACCCTCCCGCCCCCCTGGGGTTGACCGTCTGCCGCGCACGGCTGGTTTCCGCATCCGCCCCGACGTATCCTCGCGCGCGATGCTGACCGAGCGCCGAGTTCATCTTTGCGTGTCCGGCGGGATCGCGGCCTACAAGGCCGTCGAACTCTGCCGCGCCCTGCAGAAGGCGGGCGCCGACGTGCGCGTGGCGATGACGCCCAACGCCCGGCACTTCGTGGGGCCGCTCACCTTCCAGGCCATCACGCACGCGCCGGTCCTGACCGCCACCCTCGACCCCTCCGACGAGATGGCGATCGGCCACATCGACTTCGCCCAGTCCTGCGACGCGCTGGTGGTGGCGCCGGCCACGGCCAACCTGCTGGCCAAGGCCGCGCTCGGTCTGGGCGACGAGGTGGTGAGCACGGTCCTGCTGGCGACGGACCGGCCGGTGGTGATCGCGCCGGCCATGAACACGGTGATGTTCGAGAACCCGGCGGTCCAGGCCAACTTGCGCACGCTGGCCGCGCGCGGCTGGCACATCGTCAGCCCCGACGCGGGCGAGCTGGCCTGCGGCGCGGTTGGGCCCGGGCGCCTGCCCGACGCGGAGGTCATCGTGCGGGCGGTCGTGGACGCCCTGGGGCCGAGGCGCCTGGCGGGCCGGCGGATCGTCGTCAGCGCCGGGCCCACGCGGGAGCACATCGATCCGGTTCGCTTCCTCAGCAACCCGTCGACGGGCCGCATGGGCTTCGCCGTCGCGGCGGCGGCGGCGCGCGCGGGGGCCAGTGTCACGCTGGTCCATGGCCCGGTGAGCCTGACGCCGCCGGCCGGCGTGCGGGCCGTGCCGGTGATCAGCGCGATCGACATGTGCGCTGCGGTGCTCGCCGCCGCCGAGGGCGCCGACGCTGTGGTCATGACCGCGGCGGTCGCCGACTACCGCCCCGAGGCGGCCAGCGAGACCAAGCAGAAGAAGACGCCCGGCCCGCGCTCCCTGAGCCTGGTGCGCACGCCCGACATCCTGGCCGAGCTTGGCGCCCGGCGCGCCGACGGGGCTCGCCCGGTCCTGGTCGGCTTCGCCGCCGAGACGGGCGATCCGGTGGCCGAGGCCCAGGCCAAGCGCGCGCGCAAGCGGGTGGATCTGGTGGTGGCCAATGACGTGTCGGCGGTCGGATCGGGCTTCGGCACCGACACCAACCGCGTCTGGCTGGTCGGTGAGGCGGTCGAGGCGCTGCCCCTGCTCCCCAAGGCCGAGGTCGCCGCGCGACTCGTCGAGTGGCTGGCCGACCACCTGGAGGGCTCATGAGCCACACGGTCGGCCACGCGCTGCGCGCCTGGGTGCAGGCGGCGCGCGCCGCGGTGGCGTGGCACATCGAGACCGGTGAGGGTCGCCTCGAGGTGCCCGTCGGCTACCGGCCGCCGGCGCTGGGGATGCTCGCGCGGGCCCCCAAGCCCGCGCCCGCACGCGCCCCGTCCCCGATGACGCCGTCCCCGACGACGCCAGCCCCGACGACGTCCACCCCTCCGATGCCGGCGCGCGCCGTCGAGCCCGCGGTCGATGACCGCCCCGCGCCGGCCCCCGCCGCGGCGCCTCCGCCGATGACGGGCGACGGCAACGCGGCCCGGGCCGCCGGCCTTCAGGTGCTGCGCGACGAGATCGGCGACTGCACGCGCTGCGTCCTGGCGCGCGGCCGCGCCGAGTTGGTGTTCGGGTGGGGCAGCCCCGGGGCGCGCCTGGCCTTCGTGGGCGAGGCCCCCGGCGCGGCCGAGGACGCCGTGGGCGTGCCCTTCGTGGGCGAGTCGGGGGCCCTGTTCGGCCGCATGATCCGCGCCATGGGCCTGCGACGCGAGGACGTCTACCTCTGCTACGTCCTCAAGTGCGCCGCGCCCGACGGGGCCGACGAGATGGCCGTCGAGGCCTGCGCGCCCTTCCTGCGGCGGCAGCTCGACATCGTGCGGCCCGAGGTGGTGGTGGCTCTCGGCGATCTGGCCACCCAGGTGTTGGTCGATCCCACCGCCAGCCTCTCGCGTGTGCGCGGGACGTGGTTCGAGATTGAGGGTCGGCGCGTCCTGCCGACCTTCCACCCCGACGCCCTGCTCCAGAGCCCCACCCTGAAGGGGGCCGTCTGGGAGGACTTGAAGAAGGTCATGCGCGCCCTCGGGCTCAGCGTCCCCCGGGGGCGCGGCGGCGGCTGACGACGAGAGGGACCCATGAGCGAGACACGGCACGACCCCTTCCGCGGCAACTTCGTGGGGGGCCACTTCGTCCCGGCGATCGGTGACGGCTTCGCCTCCCACGATCCCGCGACATCGGCGGGCGACGTGGTCACGGAAGCCGTGGCGGACGTCGGCGCCGTGGACGCCGCCGTCGAGGCCGCCCAGGCCGCCCTGCGAGGCTGGCGGGGCGCCGCGGTCGAGGCCCGGATCGACGCCCTGCGCCGCGTGCAGTCCAAGGTGCCCGCGCACCAGGAGCGCATCGCCCAGGCCATCACCGCCGAGATGGGCAAGTCGCTGGCCGAGGCGCGGGCCGAGGCGGGCTCGATCGCGGGCAAGATCGCCGGCGTCATCGAGCAGCTTCCCCACGAGCTGCCCCGCGCGGGGCCCGGCGCGCCCGGCGAGCAGCGCTTTCACCCGCTGGGCGTCGTGGCGATCATCGGGCCCTTCAACTTCCCCGTGCACCTGCTCAACACCCACGTCATCCCCACGCTGATCACGGGCAACACCGTGGTCGCGAAGCCCTCGGAGCTCACGCCGCTGTCGGGTCAGCGCTACGCCGAGCTCTTCGCGGACGCGGACTTCCCGGCGGGCGTCTTCAACCTGGTGCACGGCCTCGGCGCCACCGGGGCGGCCCTCGCCGCGCACCCCGGCGTGCGCGGCGTCGTGTTCACGGGCAGCTACGCGACGGGGCGGCGCATCCGGGAGGCGACCTTCGATCGGCCGGGCAAGAAGCTCAGCTTGGAGTTGGGGGGCAAGAACCCGGCGCTGGTGCTCGACGACGCCGATTTGGATCAGGCCGTCCGCGAGATCCTGCTGGGCGCCCTGCTCACGACCGGGCAGCGCTGCACCGCCACCTCGCGCGTGATCGCGACGCCGGGCATCGCGCCGGCCCTGGAACGACGGCTGGCCGCGGCGTTCGCGCGCGTGACGCCCTCCCCACCGACCGACCCCGCCTGCTTCATGGGGCCCTTGGCCAGCCACGCCGCCCGCGAGTCCTTCATGGCGCGGGTGGCGGCCGGGGAGGGGGAGGGGCTGAAGGCCATCGTCCCGGCCCGCGCCCTCCCGGGGGGCGCCTACGTGACGCCCGGCCTGTACCGCGCCCAAGGCGGCGAGGCCACGCTGAGCGAGGAGCTCTTCGGCCCCCACGTGGCCTTCGAAGCGGCCGCCGACGAGGACGACGCCTTCGCCCGCGCGGCCTCCAACCCCTTCGGCCTGAGCGCCAGCCTGTTCTCGGCGCGCGCCGACGCCCTCGAGCGCTTCTACGACGAGGTGCCCGCCGGCGTGATCAACTTCAACCGCAGCACCAACGGTGCCTCGGGCCTCCTGCCCTTCGGCGGCGTCGGCATGAGCGGCAATTGGCACCCCGCCGGGAGCCTCGCGCCGCGCAACGCGACCTACCCGGTGGCCGTCATGCGCGCCCCGCTCGGCGAGCGCACCCCCCACGCCGGCCTCGACCGACTGCTCGGCGACCGACCCCTCGGAGAGATCGCTTGAACGTCTTCGCCCGCCTCGAGACCCAGCACCGCCTCGAAGAGGTCGCCGAGCGCTTCGGCCTGCGCCTCGACGTGGGGCCGGACGCCGTCAGCCTGCCCTTCGCGCGCCTGGCCAAGGTGCGCGTGGCCTGGCGGCCGATGGACGCCACCCTCGGCGCCGAGCGCGCCCGCGCGGCCGGGCTGCAGGTCGAAGGCGAGGCGATCCACCTGCCGCTCGAGGGCGACCCCGAGGCGCTCGAGGATGCGCTCCTGGGCTTCCTGTCGACGCTGCTCGAGGGCGATCCCCAGGCCTTCCTGCTGATGCCGGCCGCCCGCATCCGCATCCCCGCCTCCGGCGCGCTGCCCGAGTCGGCCGGCTGGCTGGATCGCTTCTACGGTGGTGACTTCATCCCCCGCGAGAAGAAGAACATCGTGGTCGACCTGCGCCGGTGCCAGGGCCCCTACCTGCGCTCGATCGATGACGACCCGATCCAGATCATCGACGCCGCGAGCCAGATCGCCTCGTTGGCGGCGGGCTTCAGGCCGGGTCGCGTGCAGGCGGCGCTGGACGAAGGGGACTTCGACCCCTTCCTGGTCGCGGCCCATGACGCCGCCTCGCCCGAGGCCGCCCCGGCGCTCGAGGCCCTGACCGATCTCTTGCTCGAGGTCGCCCCCCCGGGGCTCGATCACATCTGCCTGACCAACGGAGGCGCCGAGGCCAACGAGAAGGCCCTGCACCTCGCGCGGCGCCACGGCCCCGGCGGCCGCCGGATCCTCGCCTTCGAGGGCAGCTTCCATGGCCGCACGCTGCTGTCGCTGTACTGCACGTGGAACCCGCAGAAGCGCGCGCCGTACGAGCTGCGCGGCTACGAGGCGACCTTCCTGCCTTTCCCCGCGCCGGACGACCCCTACGCCGATCCGGTCATCCCGGATGGGTGGCGCCGCTACTGGACCGATCCGGACCGCGCGCCGCGGGCGTGGGCCGGCGACGCGCTGCTCGCGACCGAGAACGACGTGCTCGAGCGCCTCGACGCCGAGATTCGCAAGGGCGACGTGCTGGCCTGCATCATCGAGCCCTACCAGTGCGAGGGCGGCGATCGCCCTGCCACCCGCCGCTTCTTCCACGGCCTGCGCGCCCTGACGCGCGGCCACGGCGTACCGCTGATCTTCGATGAGGTCCAAAGCGGCTTCGGCCTGTCGGGGCGCATGTTCTGGCATCAGTGGCTGCGCCTCATCGACGCCGACGGCCACCCGGACGGGCCCGATCTGTTGACGGGGGCCAAGCGGGCTCAGGTGGGCTTCGTGCTGTCGCGGTGGCCCGATCCCGATCCGGGGCCGACCCAGGCCGCGAGCGCCCTGCGCGGCGCGCTCCACTTCGAGCTCGTCACGTCGCGCCCCACCCACGCGGTCCAGGCCGAGGTGCGCCTGCTGGCGCTCGTCGCGAAGTGGCACGACGTCATCACCAGACCCCGCGTGTTCGGCGACGCCTTCGGCTTCGACCTGCCCGACGCCGACATCGCCAACAAGCTGATCTCACAACGCTTCTACCGCGGGCTGATGGTCTACATCGCGGGCGAGTGCACCCTGCGCTACCGCCTGAACCGGGGTATGCGGCCCCGCGACGTCGACGTCATCTTCGACGCCATCGACGCCTCGGTCGACGCGCTCGTTGCGCTGGCGGGGGGGCCCGGGCCCGACCTGCACGCGCGCATGCGCGCCGCTGAGGTGCCGGCGTGGGAGGCCCCCAAGGTGGTCCGCCACCGCAACGCGCTGCCCACGGTCGCCGAGGTGCTCAACGACGAGTCGGGCGCGCGCGCCGATCAGGTGATGGCACGCTTCGGGCCCCTCGGCGCCGCCGATCGCGCCGCGGCCGCCGCACACCTGGGGCTGCCCCTCCGAGGTGCGCGGCACGGCGGCCCGCGAGGCGATCGCCGGCGCCGATCCGACGGCCTTCGCCGCCGCCCTCGGCGTCCCGCTGCTGCGCTACGCCGCCGACGTGTATGGCACGCGCATCCGCCGCCTGGCGCGGGCAGACTTCGCGGCGCTCGCGGGCGCCATCGAGGCGCTGGAGGCCGAGGTCTACGAGCCGGTGCGTCGCGAGCCGACCGCCGATCTGGGGGTCCTCGTCGCCATCCCCGACAGCGTCTGCGTGGTGGCCGAGGATCCGCACGGGCTGGTGGGCATCGCCTTCGCCGGGCCGGTCGAGCTGTGGCCCGATCTCGACGGCCCGCGCCAGGATCCGCACCGCGGCTGCGCCAACACCCTGTACAGCGCCGATCTCACCGTCGCGCCCCGCGCCCAGGGGCGCGGCGTCGGCAACCGCCTGCGGGCCGCCACCCTGCGCGAGGCCCTCGGCATGCGCGACGCCGAAGGGCGGCCTCGCTACGCCTTCGTGACCGGGCGCAACAAGCTGACCGACGCCGTCGCGATGTGGTCTTTGAACCGCCGCTTCGGCGCCTACGAGGTCGAGGTCTTCGACCACCAGTACGGGCGCGACGAGGCCCAGGCGCGGTATTACCGAATCCCGCTTCGTCGGCACGATCGCCGGCCCTTCTCGGCGCCCACGGCCGCGCCCACGCGCCTCGCGCTGGGCGACGGGGTGCAGGTGCCCCTGGGCATCGCCCACCCCGCGATCGACCGGGCCCGGAACCTGGGCGTCTTCGACGAGGGGGCGCTCACCAAGCTCACGCTCAGCAACTTCATCACGCCCGCCTTCGCCCGCTACGCCGAGTATCTGCGGCACCGCGCGCCGGCCGGCATGAGCCACCTCTACTTCACGAGCTGCCCCGACGAGATGGTGGACAAGGCGCTGCGGGCCCTCAAGCACCAGCGCACCGCGGCGCAGCGCGCCGTCAGCCTGCAGGGGGGCTTCTGCGGCACCACGACCGCCGCCTCCCGCAGCCTCACCGACGGAGCCGAGGGCTTCTTCGACTGGCCGCGCGTGCCGCACCCCGCCGACGGCGTCGCCCAGACGATCGCGGCGCTCGACGCGCTCCTCGCGCGCCACGGCGCCCCCGACTTGCTGGGCCTCTTCGTCGAGGCGATCCAGGCGCGCACCGGGCGCACGCTCGACGCGGACGCCTGGTCCGCGCTCTGCGCGTGGCGTGACCGCACGGGCGTACCGCTCGTGCTCGACGAGACCCGGAGCGGGCTCTTCCGCGGGGCGGGTGATCGCTTCTGGTGGGTGGACGGCGTCGAGGGCGACCCGGACGCGGTGCTGTGGTGGGCGGGGGGCCAGATTGGCCACATCTTCACCAACGACCGCACCTACGTGGGGAAGCCGCTCACGCTGATCAGCACCTGGGAC
>CALBMW010000945.1 GCA_937896275.1 uncultured Myxococcales bacterium | reverse complement strand
GGCAGCGTCGCGCAGGGCAGCGTCGCGCAGGGCAGCGTCGCGCAGGGCAGCGTCGTCACGCGGCCCGGCATCCTGTCCCGCATCGGCGTGGCCCGCGTCCCGGACGGCGACGCCCCGATCGAAGACCCCTTCGTCGCGCGCCCGCGCATCGAGCGGCCGCGCGTCGGGTCGTCCAGTGTCGGCGTGACCAGCGTCCCGAGGCGTCGCGCCGTCGGCTCGGCTGGCGTCCAGGGTGGCGTCGCCCAGAGGCATCGAGCCGTCGCGCGGCCCGTTGGAGGTCGAGTCATCACAGCCCAGGAGGGCGACGACCGCGCACCAGATTGGGTACTTCGTCGCACGCACGCCGTCAGGCTAGGACCGCCCCAGGCCCCCCGCAACGGTTCGGCCGCTCAACCGCGTGGCGCGGGCCTCTCGGGCGCACCGCGACGCTAGACGCTCCGCGGATCGGCTGTCCGGTGAGCCGATCCGCGGCGGGCGCATGGGCGGTCGAACCGATCTCACTCGACCGACACCCAAGCGGCCCGCGCCCGACCCGCCTCAGCGTTGCCGCAACCAGGCGTCGAGTACGAGCAGCGCGTAGAGCCGGCTCGTGTGATCTCGGCGCCGGCCCATGTGCGCGTCGACCATCGTCCGCAAGGTCCGTCGATCGAACCACCCGCTGTCCATCAACGGTCCGTCCCCCGAGAGCGCGGTGATTCGTTCGCGGGCCGTGCCGATGAACCACTCCGCGAGCGGCGGCACGAAGCCCTGCTTCGGGCGCTCGAAGAGGTGCCGCGGCAGATAGCGCGCCAGCAGGTCGCGCAGGATGCGTTTGCCGCCGCTCTCGACGCTCCTCGGGTCGCTGAGCCACGCGTCGGGGAGCGACATGCCGAAGGTCACGACGTCCTGGTCGAGCAGCGGAGCGCGGGCCTCGAGCCCGTGAGCCATGGTCGCGACGTCCACTTTCGGCAACAGGCAGTCGGCGAGATAGGTGGTGATGTCGACGTAACGCATGCGTCGCAGCGCCGAGCCCGACGCGGCCAGGTAACGGTCGCGCAGATCGCGCGCGATCGAACGCTCGGTGCAGGCCTCGCGCAGCGCGCCTCGCGACAGGGCGCGCGTGTCGGCAGGCGTGAACAGCGAGCGCAGCGCGGCGAAGCGTTCGGCATCGCTCGGCTCGGCCAGCACGGCGAGGGCGCGCTGGCCCCTGCCCAGTCGCCCGCCCCCGTCGCGGGGGGCCAGGCGCGAAGCGGCGACGCTCGCCATCGCCAGGAGGCGGGACCGGACACCCGACCCGAGTCCGCTGGGTCCCCGCGAGGCGATGTCGTTCAGTCGGGCCGCCGTGCGATACCAACTGTAGCCGGCGAATGACTCGTCGCCGCCGTCGCCGCCGACCGCGACCGTCACGTGTGCCCGCGTCTGCTCGGCCAGCAACCAGGTCGGCAGCGCCGAGGCGTCGGCGAACGGTTCGCCATAGTGGTGCACCAGGGTCGGCAACATGGCCAACAGATCCGGGTGCGCGCGGAACGCTCGGTGCTCGGTGCCGACGAACTTCGCGACGGCCTCGGCGTAGGCGCTCTCGTCGGCGGCCGCGACGTCCATGCCGATGGCGAAGGTCAGCACGGGCGTCGTGGAGTGACGCGCGGCGACGGCCGTCACCAGGCTCGAGTCGATGCCTCCGCTCAGGAAGACGCCCAGCGGGACGTCGCTGCGCAGACGCAGTCGGACCGCATCGTTGACCAGCCCATCGAGCGTGTCGAGGGCCTGCGCGTAGGTCCCTTCGAAGGCCGGCGGCGCGGGCGCGAGATCCCACCACGTGGCGGTGGATACGCTGCCTCGACGGCCGCCGTGGACCACCGCGAGCGTCGAGCCCGCCGAGAGCTTGCGGACCCCGCTGAGGGCGGTCATCGGCGCCGGCACATAGCCCAGCGCGAGGTAGGCGCCGAGGGCATCGTGGTCCATCCCTCGGCCCCGCCCCACGGCGTCCTCGATCGCGCCGAGAGACGAGGCGAAGTAAAGCACGCCGTCCTCGGTGGCGTGGTACAGCGGCTTCTTGCCCAGCCGGTCACGGGCCAGCAGCAGGCGTCCGCGCCCACGGCCCCCCGCGCTGCCGTCCCCCGCGCTGCCGTCCCCCGCGCGTTCATCCCCCGAGCGTTCATCCCCCGAGCGTTCATCCCCCGAGCGTTCATCCCACAGCGCGAACGCGAACATCCCGCGCAACGCGTGCAGGCCCGCCGCGCCGTCTCGCTGAAGCACCCGGAGCAGCACCTCGGTGTCGGAGTCGGTGCGGAAGGGCGCGGCGTCGGGCGCGAAGCCCGCGCGAAGCTCCTGGTAGTTGTAGATCTCGCCGTTGAAGACCAACCCGACGGAGCCATCCGCGCTGATCATCGGCTGATCCCCGGTGACGAGGTCGATGATCGCCAGGCGGCGGTGCGCGAGGATCGCGCGACCCGAGGGGGCCACCCAGGTGCCTTCGCCGTCGGGGCCACGGTGGGCGATCCGCCGCGACATGGCCTCGACCCGCGCACGGTCGGGCCTCGCGTCCGGTGCGATGGCGACGGCCCCCGCGATGCCACACATGATCGATGACTCCTAGACGTTTCGCGCGCCGCGGCGCCGACCATTCATCGGCACCCGGCGCTGACGCTCCATCAGCACCTGATGATAGAGGTGCTCGTAGGCGACGGTCATCGCGCCCTCGCCGTATCGCTCGACCACGCGCCGACGAGCGTTGGCCGCGCGCGTCGCCGCCGCTGCGTCGTCGGTGAGCGCCGTGAAGAGGGCGTCGGCGAAGGCGACTTCGTCGCGCCCCTGGCCGTCGAGGGGGACGAGCCATCCACACGCTCCCCGATCGAGGAGCGCGGGCGTGCCACCCACCGCGGTGGCGACGATCGGCAGCCCCGACGCCATCGCCTCGAGCAGGGTCATCGAGGTGCCCTCGGCGTCGGACGAGAGTGCGCAGACATCGAGTTGCCGATAGACGGTCGGCATGTCCGTACGCTCGCCGGCGAAGGTCACGGCGTCGTGAACGCCCAAGGTGCGGGACAGCTCACCGAGCGCCTCGCGCAGTGGACCGTCGCCCACGATCGTCAGCGTGGCGTCGGGGATGCGTCCGCGCACCCGGCAGAAGGCCCGCAGCAGGCGCGCGTGGTTCTTGCCCGCCACCAGTCGGGCCACCACGCCGACGCGGTGACCCCGACCCTCGGCCGCGCGCGGGGTGAAGCGATCGGTGTCGATCCCATTGGCGATGACCGACAGGCGCGCCCGTGGGACGCCCGCGACGCCGTGGTGATACTCGACCAAGGGCGCCGACACGCAGACGACGTGGTCGGTCTGCCAGGCTGCGATGCGACGCCAGATCGGGAGGTGCCACGGCTCGGCGTCGTCGAGGCCGTGCGCCGTGTGCACGAAGGCGGGGACGCGGGCCGCGTGGGCCGCGCGCGCCGACTGGCCCCACGCGCCGCTGTGAGCGTGGACCACGTCGGGCCGGACACGGCGGAAGTGCTCGCGCAGCCCGGGCGCGGCGATCAAGTTCGCCTTCGCGCCGGGCGCCGGCACGACCGCCAGCGGTATCCCGGCGTCCCGCACGGCGGCGGCGAGCGGGCCCTCGGTCCGCAAGCAAGTGACGCCCACGCGGTGCCCACGCTCGATCAGGTGACGGGCCAGGGCGAGCACCATGGTCTCCATGCCGCCGATCACCATGGCGGGCAGGACCATCTGAATGGTCAGAGGCTGGGCGCCGGCGGGTGCGTCCGTCGAACGCTCGGGCGTGCTGCGCCGCCTCCCGAGCGTCGCCCGCAGGACCGAAGAGATCATGGCGCCTCGCGACCGACGAGCGTCGAGAGAGCGGCCGACGAACGCTCCACCAGGCGCGCGGTCGTGAAGTGCTCACAGATGCGGGTCCGAGCCCGAACGGCGAGCGCCGCGCGCTCGGCGGGCTCAAGGCCCCGATAGTGTCGGAAGGCATCGGCGAGCGCCGCGGGGTCGCGCAGCGGGACGACCGTGCCTACGTCGCCCACGACGACCGCCGCATCCCCGCTGGGGGTGGTCGCGCAGGGCGTGCCACAGGCCATCGCCTCGCCGAGCACGTTGGGGAAGCCCTCTCCGAAGGCCGACGAGCTGGTCAACAGATCGACGCCGTTGTAGAAGCCCGCCACGTCGCGCGTTGCGGGCAGCCAAAGGACCGCGTCGCCCAGGCCCAGACTCGACGACAAGGCACGCAGCGTGGCCCCGTAGCCGAACTCGTCGTCGCCGATGCACACGAAGCACAGCCCCGCGTCGCCGGGCGCGAGGCGCGCAGCCGCCCGCAGGAAGGTCTCGTGATCCTTCATGGGGTCGAGCCGCGCGGGGCAGCCGATGACGAAGCGTTCGGCCGTCAAGCCGTTGGCCGCGCGCCACCGTCGCCCGGCTTCGGCGTCAGGGGAGAAACGCTCGACGTCGATGCCATTGGGGATGACGATGAAGCGGGAGGCAGCGTAGCCCGCGTCGAGGTGCGCGGCGCGACCCGCGCTCGAGTTCGCGATGATGAGATCGACGAAGCGCGAGAGCGGCGCGCCGGCCAGGTAGACCGCCCGGCGGAAGGTGGAGTAGTTCGAGAAGTCCTGATCGGAGACCCTGATCCCCCAGACGGTCTTGGCTCCACTCAGGCGACCCGCGTGAAGGGCCAGCTCGTTGCCGCCGCTCATGAAGCCGTGCACGATGTC
>CALBMW010000944.1 GCA_937896275.1 uncultured Myxococcales bacterium | reverse complement strand
GTCATCGGCGCCGTAGACGACCTGGTCGGCGCGCTCCGCCAGCGGGCTGATCGCGGGCGCGTCAGGCCCGTCGCCGCACGCGGCGAGGCCGAGCAGCAGCCCGGCCGTCAAGCGGGCGACGCCAGCGCTGCGGGCGCGGCCGTGACGAGAGAACATCGAGCGACCTCCTACGGGGGCGGGCGGATCATGCCCAGGCGCGGGCGTCGCTGTCCACGAAGCACGACGGCCGGTGGATCCGGCGGCGCGCAATCCCTGAGCGTGCCGCCGTAGCCTTGCGGGGGGTAGGTTTGGCGGCGCCTCTCCGGTACCCTGCCGAGGGGCTTCGCTGCGGCGCAGTCTCGCCTCGGCAGGGCGCCCCTCTCGGCTCAGCAGCGGGGCCGTCTCGCCTCAGGATCTGGCCCGTCTCACCTCAGGAGCTGGGCCGTCTCGTCCCAGGAGCTGGCCCGTCTCGCCTCAGGAGCTGGCCCTTTGCGCACTTCGTGCATCACGACAGGAGATCCGTGAGCGTCTACACCCTGATCAGCGGCAGCACGCGGCCCAACAGTCAGTCCTCGAAGGTGGCGGGCTACATCGCCAGCGTCCTCGCGGCGCTCGAGGCCGACGCCACCGTCGAGATCGTCGATCTGGCCAAGGTGCCCCTGCCCGGTTGGCACGAGGGCTTCTGGGCCCAAGGTCCGCCGCCGGACGAGAACTGGGCGCAGGTCTCGGCGCTGCTTGGTGTGAGTGACGGCCTGGTGGTGGTGGCCCCCGAGTGGAACGGCATGACGCCGCCCGCCCTGATGAACGTGTTCCTGCTGGCCGGGCGCGGTGAGTTGGCCCACAAGCCGGCGCTCATCGTGACCGTGTCGGCGGGCTCGGGAGGGGCCTACCCCGTCGTCGAGCTGCGCACCTTCGGCTACAAGAACACCCAGATCGTCTACCTGCCCGACCACGTCATCGTGCGGGGGGCGCGCCACGTGCTCAACGGCCCGGAGCCGGAGAGCGACGCCGACGGGGCGCTCCGCGAGCGCATCGCGTACAGCGTCGACGTGCTGCGGGTGTACACCGAGGCCCTGGGCTTCGTGCGCCGCAGCGGCGTCGTTCAGCGCGAGCGCTATCCCAACGGCATGTGATCGGGTCGACGTCGGGCGTCGCGCCGGCGTGACCGTTCATGGCGCCCGCGCGCGGGCGCACCTGTTGCGCGGCGCGGTGCCGGCAGACGATGCTCGCTCGGCACCCTGGAGGCGCGCATGGCCAACCCGTCGATCGACGACCACCGCGACCGTCGCTGAGACGGCGACCGACGCTGAGACGGCGACCGACGCTGACGCCGAAACTGTTCCCGGGAGGTTGAGGGATGGGGGCGGCCTGGGTGTGCCTCGCGGGGCTGGCGGTCTTCGCGCTGGGCTACCGCTTCTACGCGCGTTTCCTGGCGGATCGCGTGTTCGAGTTGCGCGCGGACGAGCCGATGCCCTCGGTCACGCACGCGGACGGCGTGGACTTCGTGCCCACCAACCGCCACGTGCTGCTGGGCCATCACTACGCGAGCATCGCGGGGGCCGCGCCCATCATCGGGCCGGCCATCGCCATCGTCTGGGGCTGGGTGCCGGCCATCATCTGGGTCGTGCTGGGCACGGTCTTCATGGGGGCGGTGCACGACATGGCGACGCTGGTGCTGTCGGCGCGGCACGGGGGCCGTTCGGTGGGCAGCATCAGCAGCGAGGTGCTGGGGCCGCGCACGCGCACGCTCTTCCTGCTCGTCATCTTCTTCCTGGTCTTCCTGGTGATCGCGGTGTTCGCCGACGCCATCGCGGCTCTGTTCGTGGCCCAGCCGGGGACGGTCATCCCGATCAACTTCGAGATCGTCGTGGCGGTGGCGATCGGCTGGCTGGCGCACAAGCGCGGCGCGCGGCTGCTGTGGCCCTCGATCGTCGCGCTGTTGCTGCTCTACGGCATGGTGTGGGTGGGCGTGCAGGTCCCCGCCAGCATCGAGCCCTGGTTTGGTGAGCACCAACGGACGGCCTGGGTCGTCGCGCTGCTGATCTACAGCTTCGTCGCCTCGGTGCTGCCGGTCTGGGTGTTGCTGCAGCCGCGCGACTTCATCAACAGCCACCAGTTGATGGTGGGGCTGGGCGCGCTGATCCTCGGCATCCTGATCGCCAACCCGACCATCACCGCGCCGGCCTTCTCGGCGGGGCCGGCCGACGCGCCGTCATGGTTCCCCTTTCTGTTCGTGACGATCGCCTGCGGCGCCATCTCTGGCTTCCACGGCCTCGTCGCGTCGGGCACGACCAGCAAGCAGCTCGCCTGCGCGCCGGACGCCCGCCTCATCGGGTACGGCGGCATGGTGGGGGAGGGGACACTGGCCCTGGTCGCGACCCTCGCGGTGAGCGCGGGCCTGGCGGACTGGGCGGGCCACTATCACGCCTTCGGCGCGGCGAAGGCGGGCGGCGTCGCGGCCTTCGTCGAGGGGGCGGCCACCTTCCTCGGCGCGCTCGGCATCCCGCGCGGCCCCGGCGAGGTGGTGGTGGCGGTGCTGGTGGTGAGCTTCGCGGCGACCAGCCTCGACACCGGCGCGCGCATCCAGCGCTACATCCTGCAGGAGCTGGGCGCGATTCACGGGATCGGGCCGCTGCGCAACAAATACGTCGCGAGCCTGATCGCGGTCGGCCTGCCGCTGATCCTCTACCTGGCGGGCAAGCAGCGGCTGCTGTGGCCGCTGTTCGGGGGGAGCAACCAGATGCTCGCCGGCCTGTCGCTGGTGGTCGTGACCCTGTGGCTCTACCGGCAGGGGCGCCCGTGGCTCTACACCGCCGTCCCCATGTTGGTGGTCCTCACGGTGTCCTTCCTCGCGCTGTCGAGCATGGTGGGCAGCTTCGTCTCGGAGGGCAACCTGCTGCTGGCCGCGGTCGGCGCGCTGATGCTGGCGCTCGAGGCCTGGGTGGTCATCGAGGGGGTCGGCGCGTGGCGGCGCCTGAGGGCGGCGGCGGCCCTGGCGGGCGGGACCGGGCGATCCTGACGCGACCGGTTGGCGTGGCCGGCCGCGAAGGCGAGGCCGGTGGTGTGGTCCGTGGAGTCGGCCCGGAGAACGTGCTCGGCCCCGTTCCATCGGGCGAAGCGGGTCTGCTTCTGATCCTGGAGCGTGCGGGTCGGCTGCCCGACCTGCGCCGGCTCGAGCGCGCCCCACCTGCCCCCGTCGAAGTCGGGTGGCGTGGAGGAGGCGCCGGGCCCGCGCGTCGCTCGAGGTCAGGCCGACGCCTCGGCGAAGCCGGCCAGCGCGCGCTGCACCCCCGCGTCGTCCACGTCGAGGTGGGTGACGAGGCGGATCGAGGTCGGGCTGACGGCGAGCGTGCGGACGCCGCGCGCGTCGAGGGCGGCGACGGTCGCGGGCGCGTCGGCCACCGTGACGTAGACCATGTTGGTCTGGGGCGCCTCCGTCTCGAGGCCGAGGGCGGCGAGGCCCGCGGACAGGTCGCTGGCGCGGCGGTGGTCTTCGGCGAGGCGCGCGATGTTGTGTTCCAGCGCGTAGAGGGCCCCGGCAGCGAGCAGGCCTGCCTGGCGCATGCCGCCGCCGAGCAGCTTGCGGTGGCGGCGGGCACGGGCGATCCAATCGGCGGGGCCGCACACCACCGAGCCCACCGGCGCGCCGAGGCCCTTGGAGAAGCAGAACGAGACGGAGTCGAAGTCGGCCGCGCGGCGGGCGAGCGCGACGCCGCTGTGCACCACGGCGTTGAAGGCGCGGGCGCCGTCGAGGTGGGTCCGCAGGCCGCGCGCGCGGGCGCCGGTGCTGAGCGCGTCGAGCACCTCGAGCGGGTAGACCGAACCGCCGCCGCGGTTGGCGGTGTCCTCGACGCACAGCAGCGTGGCGGGCGCGAAGTGGTCGTTGGCGGGCCGAACGTGGGACCACACCGCGTCCGGGTCGAGCTGCCCGCGGGCGCCGTGGATGGGGTGCACCTGCACGCCGGCGACGACGGCGGAGCCGGCGGCCTCGTAGTTGTAGGGGTGCGCGCCGGCCTCCATCAGCACCTCGTCGCCGGGGCGGGTCCAGCCGAAGATCGCGAGCAGGTTGGCCATGGTGCCCGAGGGCGTGAACAGCGCGGCCTGCTTGCCGGCGAGGGACGCCGCCAGCGCCTCGAGGCGATGAACCGTTGGGTCGTCGCCCAACACGTCGTCGCCGAGAGGGGCTTCGATCATCGCTTGCAGCATCGCGGGCGAGGGCCGGGTGACGGTGTCCGAGCGCAGGTCGACGATCATGCGGGAACCTCCGTGAGACAAGGGCAGGAGTGTCGGCGCGTCGCGGTCCGGGCGCAAGGTCGGGCACCGCGGCGCGGGACGGACGACGCACGACGGGTCCGGCGCGAAGCCGCGCTGGCCGCCGCAGCATCACTTCTGGTCGGCGAGGAGGGTCGATGGACGTCTACGAGGCCATCCTGGGTCGACGAACGACCCACAAATTCGCGCCCGAGCCGGTCGACGAGGCGGTCATCGACCGCGCGTTGCGGGCCGCGCACCGGGCGCCCAACCACAAGCTGACGTGGCCCTGGCGCTTCACGCGCGTCGGGCCCGAGGGGCGCGCGCGGTTGGTCGAGCTCGGCCTGCGCCTCGAGGCCGCCAAGCACGCGGTGACCGAGGTTCAGGAGAAGGCCGTGCGGGCGAAGTTGCTCCACGCGGCCGTGCTCTTCGCGGTGGGGCAGGTACGCAACGACGACGCGGCGCGCGCGCGAGAGGACTATGCGGCGGTGGCGTGCGCGATCCACAACATGCAGCTCGTCGCGTGCGCCGAGGGCCTGGGCGCCAAGTGGTCCACGGGCGGCATCACCTGCCACCCGGAGACCTACGCGCTGCTGGGCATCGACCCCGCGGTCGAGGAGATCGTCGGCTTCGTGTGGATCGGCGTCCCGGCCCAGGCCTGCGAGGTGCCGCGACCGCCTCTCGAGGACTTCGTCCGGACGACAGACTGAGCGCACGACAGACTGAGCGCGCCACGGGCTGAGCGCGCGCGGGGTCGAGCGGTGGTCGGGCGGACGCGCTCAGGCCGCGGACAAGGCCTCCACCGCCACGCGGGCCCGACGGGCGGCGGCGTTGGCGCGGGCGGCGGCGGTGGCG
>CALBMW010000943.1 GCA_937896275.1 uncultured Myxococcales bacterium | reverse complement strand
CGGTGGCGGGCTGGGCCTGGCCTGGGCGCGCCTGCTCGGCTACGGCGCGGCCGCCGTGCTGCTGGCGGTCGGCATCCTGCGCGCTTCCCCGCGAGAAGGGGGCGGGCGGCGCGATCGGCTGATGGCCGCCCAGTGGTGGGCGGTGGCGGCCGGCTTCGGCGCGTACGCGCTGGGCCTCTTCCCGTCGAGCCACTTCGCGAGCATCGCGGGCGTGCACTTCATCGCGTTGGGGCCGGTGGCGACCTCGACCGCGCTGCGCGGCCGCGCGCGAGGCTCGACGGGTTGGCTCTACGTCGGGCTCGTGGCCGCGATGTCCAGCGCCATCGTCCTGATGGGGGCGTCCACCTTCGATCCGCGCGCGCTGCAGGCGGTCGCGGCGGCCACCGGCGCCGGCATCCTGGCCTTCGCGATCTGGTGGGCGGTGCGGGGGTAGGCCGCCTCGCTCGGCCCCCCCCGCGCTCAGTGGATCGTGGGCGCGTCCTGAGCCAGGCGTGCGGCGCAGTCGAGGGCTTCGTGGGCCTCGCTGCAGCCCGCGAAGCGCTCGGCGACGGTCTGGTAGATGCCGATGGCGAGCGGCGCGAGGCCCGCCTGCTCGGCGGCGCGTGCGTGCAGCAGGTGGGCCGCCGGCTCGGCACCGAAGAGCTCGGCCGCCAGCCGCGCCGCCCGGTAGGACGGGACCCCCTCGTCCCGACGCTGGTGGCAATGGACGACGTTGCGCAGCACCCGCAGCACGATGGCGTCGAGCGGGGTCGGAGACAGATATTCGTCACGCCAGGCGAGCTGCCCGTCGGTGAGCCGCTTCACGAGCGCCGCGCAATGCGCCGTGGTGAGCGGGCGGCCCGCGGAGAAGGGGTCGACCAGCAGGGCCGGATCCTCGCCGATGCGCGCGATGAAGTGGCCCGGCAGCCCCACGCCCTGCACCCGGATGCCCGCCGCGCGGCCCACCGCCATCCACACCGTCGCGAGCAGGATCGGCATGCCGATCCGCCGCCGCACCACCGCCGACAGGTAGCAGTTCTCGGGCTCGTAGTAGCGCTCGGGATCGCCCTTCAGGCCGCCGCGCTCGCAGAGCACGTGGCGCAAGACCGCGGCCTGCACCTCGGGACCGCCGCTCTGCGCGAGCGCCCCAGCGGCACCCGCCCAGTCATCGATCTGGCGCCGGCAGGCGGTGCGTTGGGCCGGCGGCGCGTCCTCGATGGCCAGGAGCGCGTCCACGATATCCTCACGCCGGAGCGCGTCCCGGCACTCGGCCAGGGCCTGCTCGTCACCCGTGCTCCAGAGGTCTCTCACGAACATCGGCCCATCATAGGCGGGGCGCGCGCCGTGTCACGCGTGGTTGCGCAGCATCAGCCGCGCAGCATCAGCCGCGCAGCATCAGCCGCGCAGCATCAGCTCCGCGGGGTGCGGCGCCAGATAGTGCTGGTCCTGCAGGTGGGGGTGCGGGTTGCGCCGAAGGTGGTGGCGCAGCAGCGTCATGGGCACCACGAGCGGCACGCGCGCGAGACGGTACGCCGTGATGGTCTCGCGAAGCTCGGCCTCGTCGTCGGCGTCCAGCGCACGCTTCAGGTGGCCGGCCAGGTGCTCGAGCACGTGGGCGTGGCGCCGGCGCGTGGCGCGCCTGCGCAAGGCCTGCATCAGCGCGTCCGCATAGTCTTCAGCGACGGCGCGCGGATCGGTGGTCCCCGCCGTGGCGACGAGGCGGCCGAGGCGCTCGCCGGCGGCCTGGCCGTGCGCCATCACCAAGAGCTCGTGCCGGTCGTGGAAGGCCATCAGCGACACCGCCGTCGGCGCCGCCAGCAGGGGCCGCAGGCGCGCGTACACGAACAGCCTCTCGATGAAATTCTCTCGTAGAATCGGGTCGTCGAGGCGCCCCTCCTCTTCCACTGGCAGGCGCGGCCAGCGCCGCATGAGGGCCGCGGCGAAGGCGCCGGTGCCGACCGGGCGCGACGCGCCGCCGCCCACGGGGTAGACCTTGACGCGCTCCATGCCGCAGGTCGGCGACGCGCGCTTGAGCACGTAGCCCACGATGCCCGCGAGGTCGTCGGCCACGACATCGACGTACCCCGCGAGCGCGTCGGTGAAGTCGACCTCGGGGGCGGGCACGCCGCGCACGCGCACGCCCTCGCCGATCTGGACCAGGCGGATGGGCTCGCGCGGCACGCCCATGCCGATGCCGACCTCGGGGCACACGGGGACGAAGTCGAACCACCTGCCCAGGACATCGGTGAGGTAGCGGTCGTGCTTGTGGCCGCCGTCGAAGCGCACGGCCTCACCCAACAGGCAGCCGCTGACGCCCAGGCGGAGCTTCCCGGTTGCGGTGGGTGCGTTCATCCGGTGGGGGGCTCCTCGTCGACGAAGTTGCTGGGCAGGATGTTGAAGGGCAGGTGCTTCACCAGCAAGGGGAGCAGCAACGACCCGCCCGGCATGGCGAACATGGCGAGCGCCGGGACGGCCTTGGCCAGATCCCTGAGCTGAGCCTTCACCGTGGCGCGCTCCTCCTCGGTCAGGGGCACGCGCCCCGCCTTGAGCAGCAGTTGACCGAGCTCGCTGGTCTCGCGGATCTCGGCGGCGACGGCCCGGGCCTTCAGCCGCACGGTCTGCTCCACGCGGCGCGCCAGCTCGGCGCGCAGGCGGCTCACCGTGGCGCGCCGCGACAGCCCCGCGACCAGATCGCCCCCACCCTCGTAGGCCACGAGGGCCTCGGCCTCGCAGCGCTCGAGTTCGTCGGGGGGCAGGCCAAAGCCAGCGCCGAGGCGCGCCAACCAGGCCTGCTCGGCGGCATGGAAGCGGCCGTTGACGAGCGCCGCGAGGAACAGCATGCGCACGACGAAGCGGCGCAGCGGGGCCTCGGTGACGCGCGCGACGAGCGCCTCGGGCGAGGGCGGATCGTCGAACTCGGCCAGGTGCATGGCCTGGGCGGCCGGGTCGAAGCGCGCCGCGCGCATCAGCGCGCCGATCAGGCGACGCTCCTCGGGATCCACGATGCCGTCGGCGCAGGCCAGCCCGATGCACGCCGAGACGGCCTGATGCCGGGCCTCGACGGCCAGCCCCTGGGCGCGGAGCACCGCGGCGCGGTCCGGCGGGTGGTGGGGCAGCGCGCGGGCCACCTCGGCGGCGACGCGACCCACCCGCTGCAAGTGCGTATAGCGCAGCAACTGCTGGAAGGGATGCCCCAGCAGGGGATGACCCGCGCTGAGCGACTCGCGCGCCAGGCTGTCGCCCAAGTCGCGGGCCAGGGCGTTGGCGGCGCGCACCGTCTTGCGATCGGCGTGATCGGGGGCGGCGAGCAGGGCCTCGGCCGCGGCCGCGAGGGCCGGCTCGGGCGCGGCACAGGCCAGGCAACACAGCACGCGCACTGCGTCGAGGTTGGGGGCGGGTGGCTGGGCCGCGTGCAGCACCCGCAGCGCGATCTCGAGCGCGTGGACGGCGTCGTTGACGCACGCGTACTCGTCGAAGGCGACCAGATCGGCGCCTGGGCGCAGGGCGCCGAGCGCGTCGGTGGGCGGCCCCGTCTCGAGTCTGCGCGCGCGCAGGTCGTCCGCCAACTGGAGGTCGAGGTCTGCGATGTGCGCGGGCAGGTCGCGGGGCGCGGCGGCGCGGGCTGCGGCAGCGCGGGCGACGACGTCGCGGGCCACGAGGTCGCGGGCCAGGGGGATGAGCCAGACGCGACTCCCGGCGGGGCGTGACATCGGCACCTCCTCACGGCAGAATCGCACGCCCTGGCGGCAGACCGCGGGGAAGTTTGGCCGGCGCGGCGAGGTTCGCACAGCGCGGAGGTGTTCGCACGGGGCGAAGCGCTTCGACCCGCCCGCGCGACGACGCCAAGAGGAGCATGAGCAGACATGAGCACGTCCTACCCCCTGCACAAGATCAAGGTGGTGCTGCTCGAGAACATCCACCCGCAGGCCGTGGCGGCCTTCGAGGCGGCCGGCTTCACGGTCGAGCAGCACGCCCGGGCCTACAACGACGAGGCCCTGCTCGAGGTGGCGGGCGACGCGCACATCGTGGGCATCCGATCCAAGTCAAACCTGACGCGGGCCTTCCTCGATCGGGCCGATCGCCTCTGGGCCATCGGCTGCTTCTGCATCGGCACCAACCAGGTCGACCTCGTCCGTGCGGCGGAGCGCGGCGTCCCGGTGTTCAACGCGCCGTTCTCGAACACGCGCTCGGTGGCTGAGTTGGTCATCGCCGAGATCATCAGCCTGCACCGGCAGCTCTTCGACCGCAGCGCGGCGATGCACCAGCGTCGGTGGGAGAAGTCGGCCGAGGGTGCCCACGAGGTGCGGGGGCGCACGCTGGGCATCGTGGGCTACGGGCGCATCGGCTCGCAGGTGTCGGTGCTGGCCGAGGCGATGGGCATGCGGGTCATCTTCCACGACATCGTCGACGTGCTGCCGCTGGGCAACGCGCGACGGGCCGAGAACCTCGGCACGCTGCTGCGCGACGCCGACGTGGTGACGCTGCACGTTCCGGCGACGGCGCAGACGGCGTGGATGATCGGTGAGCAGGAGTTGGCGGCGATGAGGCCCGGCGCCTACCTCATCAACAACGCGCGGGGCAACGTGGTGGACGTCGACGCGTTGGCGAGCCACCTGGCCAGCGGGCGCCTCGCGGGCGCCGCCATCGACGTGTTCCCCGAGGAGCCGTCCTCGAACGCGGAGCCCTTCGAGAGCGCGCTGGTGGGCCTGCCCAACGTGATCCTGTCGCCCCACATCGGCGGATCGACGGCCGAGGCCCAGCAGAGCATCGCGGAGTCCGTCTCGGGGCGGCTGATCAAGCTGATGAACAACGGCTCGACGACGACCGCCGTCAACCTGCCGGAGGTGGAGCTGCCCATGCTGCACCCGAACCACCACCGCGTGCTGCACTTCCACCGCAACGTACCGGGCGTCCTGAGCAAGCTGAACACGGCGGTGACCGAGTTGGGGGCGAACATCGCCGCCGAGCACCTGCAGACGGACGCCCGCCATGCCTACGCCATCCTCGACGTGTCGCCGGATCACGGCGAGGCGCTGCGGGAGCGAATCGCCGAGATTCCCGAGACAATCCGGGTACGTACGCTGTGGTGACCGAGGCGCGCGCGGCCCGCGTGGCGGCCCTGATGCAGATGCTGAGCGAGGATCCGGACGACACCTTCGCCCTCTACGGGCTGGCCATGGAGCACAAGGCCGACGACGCCCTCGGGTCGGCCGAGCCCCTGCTGCGACGGCTGCTCGAGCTCGAGCCGGGCCACCTGTACGGGCACTATCAGCTGGGCGACCTGCTGATCGCGGACGACCGGCCGGACGAGGCGGCCGGCGTCCTGCGCGAGGGCCTCGACCGGGCGCGCGCCGCGGGAGACGCCAAGGCCGCAAATGAGCTCGCGGCGCTGCTGGATCAGGCAGAGTAGGGTCGATCGGCGAGCCGTGGCTGTGGCTGCCGTGCGCCGTCGACCATCTCCGGCGCCCACACCCTCGGCGACGTCTTCGACCCGCAGCGGTCACCACACTGGCCGTCACCACACTGGTCGTCACCACACTGGTCGTCACCACACTGGTCGTCACCGCACTGGCCGCCTGACCGCCGCCCCGGAGACCGCGGTCTCTCGTCGCTCCGCCTCGACTTCACTGGGCCCCGTCGCGCCGCGCCTCCTTCCCCGTGCACCGCCTCCGCCCCGGTTGACAGCCCACCCCCACCCCGCCGATCGTGCCGACCGATGCCGACCTCGCCCCCGAGCTACCCGCGCCCTTCGATCCTCGACGCGATCCCCCTCGACCGCCACGCGGTCATCGAAGCCAGCGCCGGCACCGGCAAGACCTATACGCTCGAGCACCTCGTCGTCGACCGGCTGCTCAGGACCGACGCGACCCTCGATCACATCCTGGTCGTCACCTTCACCGAGAAGGCCACCGGCGAGCTACGGGCACGCATCCGCCAACTGATCGAGCGTATGCTCGCCTTCGCGGCCACCGCGGACGCCACGGCTTCCATCGACACGTCCCCCGCGAGCGTTTGGCGCCTGGACGCCGAGGCTCGGCGTCGACTCGAGGCCGCGCTGTTCAGCTTCGACCGCGCGACCATCTTCACCATCCACGGGTGGTGCCGCCGCGTGCTGCGCGACCTTGCGTTCGACGGCGGGCAGCCCTTCGAACAGACGCGCGTCGATGGGGACCGCATCTTTCATCGCGCCTTCCGCGAGGCCCTGCGCCACGAGATCTCCGTCGAGGCGCCCCTGCGATGCCTGCTGACCGCCTGGCTCGACGGCACGGGCGACGAGAGGGCCCTCGAGAGGCTCCTGCGTGATGCTCTGCGCGACGGCTACCTGGAGGGGCGGCTCCCGCTCGAGCAGGCGATGCCGGCCGCCGTGGCTGCCTTGCGCGAGTCCTTCGATGCCGGCGTCCTCCACGCGGCCTATGCCGACGCGGCCATTCAGCGGCCGAGCTTCGTCCGGGCGGAGCAGGTGCTGCAGGATCTCGCGACCACCCTCACGGCCCGCCCCCAAGACGACGCCGCGGCCTTCGACGCGGTGCTGTCCACGGTGGACGTCGGCGCGCTGCTTCGACCCAGGCGGACCGCGGCGCGACCCGACGCGTCGCCCCCGCGGCGCGCGTTCCCGGAGGGGCTCCCGGCGACGGCACGCCGCTTCATCGCGTCGCTGCGGGCGATGTCGACGCTCCAAGGCGAGCGCGACTCGCTCGAGCGGGCTGTGGTCGATGCCTTTCTGCCGCGCGTGGCTGCCCGGCTCGACGCGCTGAAGCGTCGCGACGGACTGTTCGACTTCGACGATTTGCTGCAGCGCGTGTGGGATGCCCTGCGCGGGCCCCGCGGAGAGGCGGTTCGTTCGGCGCTTCGGGCGCGCCATCGCTTCGCGCTCATCGACGAGTTTCAAGACACCGACGCCCGGCAGTGGGACATCTTTCGGACCGTCTTCGTCGACGCCTCGGCCGACGCACGCCCACAGGCGAACGTGCTGACCGTCATCGGCGATCCGAAGCAAGCGATCTATGGCTTCCGTGGGGCGGACGTCTTCACCTACCTGGCGGCGCGCGAGCGTCTGCTCGCCGACGGCGCGACGCGCGTGCCGCTGCGGGTGAACCATCGCTCCACGCCGGCCATGGTGTCGGCGCTCAACCGTCTGCTGGACGACGCGGGGCGCGCGGCGCTGCTGACCGGCGACATCCGTTACGACGAGCCCGTCGAGGCGGGGCGTGCGACGCTCCGGCTCACGGACGCGGCGGGCGCCGACGCGCCTCCGATCGTGGCGTGGGCCTTTCGGCCGCCTCCGCCGCGGCGCGCCGGGGACCGCACCGTGCCCAGCTGGCAGCTGACCCGCGCCTACGGGCGTCACATGGCGCGCAGCCTCGCCCGACTGTTGAACGAACCGGCGGAGCGACTCTTCCTCTGCGCCTCACGGCCCGGCGAGCCCTCTGACCGTCGTCCCCTCACCGCGGGCGACGTGTTCATCCTCGTACGCACGGGTTGGGAGGCGGTGGACGCGGCGGAGCAGCTTCGGCGCGCCGGCGTGCCCTACTCCTTCTACAAGCAAGAGGGTCTGTTTCAGACGCCCGAGGCGTCCGACGTGCTCGACGTCCTCACCGCGGTCGCCCGCCCGCAAGACCGCGCGGCGCGGCTGCGAGCGTTCGCGACGCCCTTCTTCGGCGTGCCCTGGCGCGAGCTGACGAGCTATCGCGCGCTGCCCGGCGGCCACCCATTGCTGGAGCGCCTGCACGACTGGAAGCTGCTCGCCGAGCGGGAGCAGCACGCGGCCCTCTACCATGCCTTGCTGCACGACAGCGGTCTGATGGAGCGCGAACTCTTCCTGCGAGACACCGAGCGCGAGCTGACCAACTACCAGCACATCATCGAGGTACTGCTCGAGGTGGGCGCGGCGCGGCGCCTGTCGCTCACCGAGACGTTGGCGCTGCTGCGTCGCTATGTCGAGGGCTCCGAGGCACCCGAGGGGGGTGACGGGAACACTCAGCGGCTGCCCACCGAGCAAGACGCCGTGCAGATCATGACGCTCCACA
>CALBMW010000942.1 GCA_937896275.1 uncultured Myxococcales bacterium | reverse complement strand
CCGTCGAGGCGCTCGTGGTGGCGCATCACCGCGCTGCGCACGATCTCGTCGAGGGGGCCGTGAACGGTCAGCAGATCGACCCCGAGCTTGGGATGCTGGCGGACCACCTGCCACTCTGCATCGTCGAGGGGCGCGTCCTTCGCCAGCAGCTCGGGGGGCAGCAACGATTTGCCCAGGTCGTGCAGCAGCGCGCCCTTGGCCAGCTTGCGTCGGAAGGCCGTCGACAGCCCCAGGAGGTGCGCGATGCCGACCGCGATCGTGGCCACGCCCAGGGCATGTGCCGCGTCCCCACCTGGGCCGCGCGCCGCGCGCCGGACCTCGCCGACGGCCGCGCGGTCCTCGTGGACGAGGGCGACGAGTGAATCGCCGACTTGCCCCACGGCGTCGAGGGCGAAGGCCGCGTGCGGGCTCGCGAAGACTTCGTCGACCGCGGCGCGGGCAGCCTCGGCCAGCTGGCGGGCCCGCGAGGCCTCGCTCAATCGAGCAGCTCCTCGTCGTCGTCGTCCTCGCTCAGCGCCTCCCCGAAGGCCTCCTCGGCGTCCTCGTCCTCGTCCTCGTCGGGGCTCGCCGCGTCGCCGCCCGACTCGCGCAGGCGGCGCGCCTGCCGCACCACCTCCTCGACCAGGCCGAGGGTGAGGTAGGCGGCCATGAGGCTGACGATCGCGAAGGAGGGCCGAACCTTGACCGCGATGAGGACGGTCATCCCGAAGACCGCCATGATCGCCCCGAAGGTGCGGCGGGTCATTCGGGTCGCCTTGAAGGTCCGGAAGCGGATGTTCGACACCATCAGCAAGCCGAGGGCGACCATCATCACCGGGGCCCACCGCTGCGTCCCGTCGAGCGCGGGGGCTCCGCCCTGGATGAACGCGATGATCACCGCGACGAGCAGCCCGGCGGCGGCGGGGATGGGCAGTCCCAGAAACCAGGCGCTGGGCCCGTGGCTGGCGGCGGCCATCACGTTGAAGCGCGCCAGCCGAATCGCCCCGCACGCCGTGTAGACGAAGCACGCCAGCAGCCCCAGCGTGCCGAAGCTCTGGAGTCCCCAGTGCCAGGCGATCAGGGCGGGCGCGGCGCCGAAGGAGATCACGTCGGCGAGCGAGTCCATCTGGACGCCGAAGTCCGACTGCGTGCGGGTCAGGCGCGCCACGCGGCCGTCCACCGAGTCGAAGACCATCGCGAAGAGCACCGCGAGGCAGGCGCGGTACAGATCGGCGCCCGCCTCGGCGCCCGTTGCCCCGGCCGCCGTCACCGCGCCATAGAAGCCGCAGAAGATCGAGCTGACCGTGAACAGGTTCGGCAGGATGAACATCGCCTTCTTCAGGTCGAAGCGGCGAAGGCGTCGGCGGCGCGGCGTCATGGTCGGGAGCGTAGACCCGGATGCGTCGCAATGCACGCGGGAAGCGGGTTGGGGGCGCTGAGCTTGATCTCGGCACGCCCATCGGTTAGATCGCTGGGCCCTTTGCTTTCCGAGGGTTCTTTTTGTACGGCGCGCCGCGTTGGCGGGCCACCAGGATCGAGGACCGAGCCATGAAGACGCGCTCCACTCCCACGGCCGAGGCCATCGCGAACCGAAAGTGGTTCGTGGTCGACCTCGACGGCGAGGTGCTGGGTCGGGCCGCCGCGCGCATCGCGCATGTTCTGCGCGGCAAGCACAAGCCCACCTACACGCCTCATATCGACGACGGCGACTACGTGATCGTGGTCAACGCCGAGAAGGTCAAGCTGACCGGCAACAAGGTCGCCCAGAAGATGTACTGGCGGCACACCGGCTTCGTTGGCGGCATCAAGGGCCTCACGGCCGAGAAGATGCTGGAGCGGGACCCCGGCCATCTGATCACCAAGGCGGTCAAGGGCATGCTGCCGAGCGGACCCCTCGGCCGCGCGATGCTCAAGAAGATGAAGGTCCACGCCGGCCCCGACCATGGGCACGAGGCGCAGCAGCCCGAGAAGCTGGACCTGAGCACGCTCATCAGGGGATCGTCGGCGGCCTGAGCCCCGGCGATTCGACAGGGAAGTCCGGCGATCCCGCAGGGAAGTCCGGCGATTCGACAGGGAAGTCCGGCGATTCGACAGGGAAGTCCGGCGATTCGACAGGGAAGTTCCTGATATCAAACCACTTCCGCGCGCGCGCAGTTTGGACAATCGCCCCCCCGGTGGGGCTCAAAACGGCCTGCGGGCCGGGCGCACGCGGCCCCGGAGAGAGTGACCTCGATGATTCAGCAGCCTGAGCAGTGGACGGCCGTCGGCCGTCGCAAGTCGGCCGTGGCGCGCATCTACCTGCGGCCCGGCACCGGCACGATCACCATCAACGACCGCGCCTTCGACGACTACTTCCCGCGCGCCACGGGCCGCATGCAGATCCTGCAGCCCCTCGAGCTGACCGAGATGATCGGCAAGTTCGACCTGATCGTGACCGTCGCGGGCGGCGGATCGAGCGGACAGGCCGGCGCGGTGCGCCACGGCATCACCCGCGCGCTCATGAAGTACGACGGCGAGCTGCGCGGTGCGCTGAAGCGCGCCGGCTTCGTCACGCGCGACGCCCGCGAGGTCGAGCGCAAGAAGTACGGTCGCCCGGGCGCCCGCAAGCGCTTCCAGTTCAGCAAGCGTTGAGAGAACCTCGGTGAATCGGCCTCCCGCCGCGGACGCGCCTGGTGGGCGCTGTGCCGCGTATCTCCGGGCTCGCCACACGGCCTACCGGTGGGTGCCCCTGCGCGCTGGTCTCGCGGGGGTGCGCCAGGCATCGCCTCGCCCCGCGCGCACCCGCGACGGCAGCCGATCCTCCGACGGAGCCTGAGGCGTGGCCGCGGCCGAGCCTGTGAGGGTGGCCCTGGTGGGGGCCACCGGCTACACCGGCGCCGAGGCCTTGCGTCTGCTGCATGCCCATCCGGGCGTGCGGCTCACCGCGCTCTGTGCGGAGCGGAGCGCGGGTCGCCCCCTCTTCGAGTCGCTGCCGGCCTGGCACGGCGTACCGTTGCCGCCGCTCGAGGTCTTCGACGCCGATCGGGTGGCGCTGGCCGCCGACGCCGCGGTCCTGGGCCTGCCCCACGGGGCGGCGCAGATCGCGACGGCCGAGCTGCTCGCGCGCGGGGTGCGGGTGCTCGATCTGAGCGCCGATCATCGCTTCGCCGATCCCGACGAGTACGCCGCCATCTACGGGGTGCACCAGCGCCCCGACTCGCTGAAGCACGCGGTCTACGGCCTGCCGGAGGTCCACCGTGAGGCCCTGCGCACGGCGCGCCTCGTCGGGTGCCCCGGCTGCTATCCCACCGCGGTCACGCTGGCCGCGGGGCCGGCAGTGCGGGCTGGCCTGCTGGCGCCGGGCGCCGCGATCATCGCCGACTGCAAGTCCGGGTTGAGCGGGGCGGGGCGATCACCGAGCGCGGGCACGCACTTCGCCGAGACCAGCGAGGGCATGCACGCCTACAAGACGCTGGCCCACCGGCATGCCCCCGAGATGCAGCGCAACCTGGGCGGGGTGACCGTGCACTTCGTGCCCCACCTCGTCCCGATGAACCGCGGCATCCTGGCCACGGTGTACCTGCCCCTGGCGCCCGGTGTGGACGCGGAGCGGGTGCGGACGACCTACGCGCGGGCCTATGACGACGAACCCTTCGTCGCGCTGCTGCCCGAGGGTGAGCACCCCGATCCGAGGCACGTGCGCGGGACCAACCGATGCCACGTCGCGGTGTTCCCGCACGGTGATCTGCTGTGCGTGCAGTCCGCCATCGACAACCTGGGCAAGGGCGCGGCCGCGCAGGCGGTGCAGTGCCTCAACCTCATGTTCGCGCGGCCGGAGACCGAGGGCCTGGCGCACGCCGCGCTCTTTCCATGAGCTGCGGGCCGATCCTGCTCGCCGCCGTGGCGGGCTTCGCGCTTGAGCTGTATGTGCTGATCGAGGTCGGGGCCCGCGTGGGCGCCGTCCAGACGGTCTCCCTCGTCTTCCTGACCGCCATCGTCGGCACGGCGCTCGTGCGCGGGCAAGGGCTGGTCGCGCTGCAGCGTTTGCAGGCCGGACGCGCCGAGCGCGCAGAGGTGCTCGAGGGCCCGCTCCTGGTGGTGGCCGCGCTGCTGCTCCTGTTGCCGGGCTTCATCACCGACGCCATGGGCGCGCTGCTGCTCGTCCCGCCGCTGCGCCGCCGGGTGGCGCGCCGCCTGTTCGAGCGCCACGGCCACGGCCCCCGGGGCGGAGACGGCACCATCATCGTCGTCCGACGGTAACCACCCCGTTGCACGGCGCGCACCGGTCACCTACCGTGCCGGCGCAACTCGAGGACCAAGGAGCGCACACATGGAGAAGATCTTCGACCCGCCGGCCATCGATGTGCCCGGCGAGGGCCAGCTCTACGTTCAGATCGAGACCCGCCTGGGTACGATCCGCGGCCGCCTTTTCGAGAAGGAGGCCCCGAAGACGGTGGCCAACTTCGTGGGCCTGGCGACGGGCAAGATCACCGGCAAGCCCTTCTACGACGGCGTGATCTTCCACCGCTGCATCGCCGACTTCATGGTGCAGGCCGGGTGCCCGGACGGTATGGGGACCGGCGGCCCGGGCTACGCGATCAAGGACGAGTTCGGGCCGGGTCTCCGCCACGATCGCGGTGGCTTGTTCAGCATGGCCAACCGCGGGCCCAACACCGGCGGCAGCCAGTTCTTCATCACCGAGAAGGCGACGACCTGGCTCGACGGCAAGCACGCGATCTTCGGCGAGGTGGTCGAGGGCCTCGAGGTCATCGCTCAGATGAGCCGCGAGCCGCAGAGCAGCCAGAACCGGCCCCACAAGGACATCGTGATGGACCGGGTCACCGTCTTCCGCGACTGACGCCGGTCGGCGAGCACGCGGCGCAGCGGATCGGCCGGGCCGTGGCAGTGGGCCCGTCGGAGGCGTGCTGCTACAGTGCCCGGACGCGGTGCCCCGACGCACTGGGAGGCTGAATGCGCCGGACGCCCTGGATGGTCGCCGCGACGCTCGTCGGGGCGGCGACGCTGGCCCACGCAAACCCCTTCTTCATCGGCCGCTACGGTGGCCTGCGGGAAGGGCCGACCGATCCCGGGCCTTTCTCCATGTACTGGAATCCGGCGGGGCTCGCTCGGCCGGGCCTCCACATCGGGCTGCACCTCCAAGCGCTCTCACGCGCCGCCACCTATGACCGGGACGCAGAGTCCAACGGGGTCCCCGCGGAGGTGGCCGACGCCAACGCGGGCGAGGCGACCGTCTCGGCCTTCGGCGTCGTGCCCGCCGTCGCCGTGGGCTATGGCTTCGAGATCACGAATGATTTCGTGATGGGCGTAGGGGCGGGCGCCTTCGTCGCGCGCGCCGGCGCAGCGTCGTGGGACACCGACCTGGCGGCCCCCGAGGCCTACCCCGGCGCCGTCGACGGCCCCCAGCGCTGGGCGGCGATCAACACCAGCCTGATCATCTTCAGCCCCACCTGCGGCGTCGGCCTGGCCCACAAGCCGAGCGGCCTGTCCGTCGGCCTGGCGCCGGTCTTCAACGTGGTCACGCTGTCGACCGTGCGTGCGCGGAACCCGGATCGAACCGAGCGGCTCTTCGATCAGTCCGGCCAGCTCGCCGAGGGGCGCATCCTGTTCGAGGACGGCGAGGCCTTCGGGGTGACGCTCACCGCTGGGGCGAAGTGGCAGCCCGCCGACGATCTGGCCTTCGCGGTGAGCTGGCATCAGGGCGCCACCTACAAGGTGAACGGCAACGCCTACGTGACCTTCGGTGTCGCGCCCGAGACGACGGCCAAGGCGCAGATTCCTCTTCAGGTGCCCGACACCGTGCGCCTGGGGGCCGACATCGGCGCGACGAGTTGGCTGGTGGTGCGGCCGCTGGCCGAGTGGACCGACTGGTCGGTGATGGACCGTCAGGTGGCGACCAACAAGGCCAACGGCGAGCCGCTGTTGGTCATCGAGCGGGACTTCGAGGACACCCTGGCGGCCAAGCTCAGGCTCGACTTCCTGGTCGATCCGCGCTGGATCGTGCATGTCGGCGCCGGCTACGAGACCGGCGCGACCCCGGCGCGCACCCACGAGCCGGGCCTCGCCGAGAGTGACAGCTGGCAGGTCGGCGCCGGCTTCACGGTCGATCTGAGCGAGTCGTTGCGGCTTTCGAGCAGCTACATCCTCCAGCAGTTCCTCGACGTGGACGTGGACGACAGCCTCCAGAAGCCGTCGGTGAACGGGCACTACACCGACCGTCGGCAGTACGTCACCCTCGACCTGGAGATCCTGTTGTGAGGGCGCACGCGACGGTGGCGGCGCTCGCGTTGGTGGTCGGCTTGGCCGGTTGCAGCGAGGACACGCCCCGCAAGGACTACGACGACTACCGTGCGCGGACGGCCGACCGGCGCGCCAACGCGTGCGTGCCGATGGGGCCGCCGGAGAGCCGCTTCGCCGACGTGCGGGGGCGTTGGTTCGTCTACGCGCTGCTCGCCACGGGCATCGAGCTGGGCCTGCGCGTGGAGCTGTCGGGCGACACGAGCGAGGCGCCGAACGATCTCCAGGCGCGCTTCTGGCTCGACCGCGCCGATCCGGACGTCGATCCCCCCCTGACGGTGGTCATGACGCGGGTCCACGAGGACGGCACCTTCGTGCTGGTTGCGGACCTGGCGCTGCCCCCCGAGCTGCTCGGCGGCGACACCACGGTCCTGGCCAGCGTGGTCTTGGCGGTGTCCACCCTCAGCGAGCATGCGTGGTGCGGCGACGCCACCGGCAACGTGACCTCGCCGATCGTGATCGATCTGATGGGCAGCACCTTCTTCGCGACGCGCGACGAGGTCGACGCGCTGCAGAAGGGCGACATCCCCTTCCAATGCCCGCGGGTCGAGTGCGTGGATGAGCCGAGCTCTGATAGTGGTCCCACGGGCGATGGTGGGCCGCCGCTGGACGGCGGGGTGCCGCGACCCGCCGCGCCCGATCTGTCCGACGTCGCCAGCACGCGACGCGACCTCACGGGCCACTACCTGATGCACGCGCGGCTGGCCGGCGCCATCGCGCTCAAGCTGTGGGTCTCGATGCTCTACGCCGAGGCCACGGACGCGGACGGCCGGGTCGCGGCCTTCGTCGAGGGGAGCTTGCGGCGCGCCACCGATCTACCGGGTTCGACGCCGCTGATCACCTTCTCGACGCCCGTGGCGGCGGACGGACGTTTCGACATCTGGCTGCCCGGGCTGATGCTCGACAGCCCGCTCGGGCCGGTCAACGCGGACATCCTGCTGACCTCGGCCACGCTGCCCGTGGGCTTCTGCGGCCGTGCGGCCGGGACGGTGCGGTCGCCCATCACCCTCGACCTGGCCAACACGAACTTCGCGATGACGCCTTGGGCGCCTGGGACGCCGCTGCCCGATCCGCTGCCGAACAGCTGTGAGACGGCGATGACGCTCGTCGAGCCGCCGCCCGTGGCCGACAGCGGGGTGGCCGACAGCGGGGCGGCCGACGGCGGGGCGGCCGACGGCGGGGTGGCCGACGGTGGATCGCCCGACGCAGGCTGACGCGTGTTCTACGTCCTCACCGTCGTGCTGACGATCCCCTCGCCCGTGCTGAGCTACGGCGAGGCGTGGTGCGTCCTGGTCGGCCTCGCCGGGGTCCGGTCGTGGTGGCTCACCGGCTTCTCGGTGGCGCTCGGGCAGACCATCGGCTTCGCCCTCATCTACCTGTTCGGCGGACAGATCATGGGTCGCGTCGGCAAGATTCGGCGCGCGCTCGACGCCTTCGACGCCGAGCGTTTCCGCGAGAAGGCGCCCTGGTTCCTGGCGGTAGGCGCGCTGACCGGTCTGCCGCCGCTGCTGGCGATGTGCGTCCTGGCGCCGGCCGTCGGGATCCCGCTGGGGCGACTGTTGGCGCTGACGTTGACGCTCAGGACGGTGCGCTTCTGCGTCCTGGCGGGCGCGCCCTACACCTTCTCGCAGTACTTCGGGACGGGCTGGCTGCCGACCTGGCTCACCGACCTGATTTGACTCGAGTTCGGCCGATCTCAGATGAGCCAGGCAGAGATGAGCCAGGCCCAGATGGGCCGGGCCGGCGCTCAGCGGTCGACCAGACCCCGGGCGCCCCGCAGCAGGGCGTTGAGCTCGGCGACGTCGATGTCCCGGTAGCTGGGCGGCAACAGGCGACGGTTGCTCGCCTCCTGCACGGCGAGCAGCTCCATGAAGGCCACCATGTTGGTCTCGCGCGTCGGCATGAAGTCGCGCGCCGCCTGGGCCAGGAAGGGGGCCGTGATCGTGCCGGGCACCACCAGCGCGCCCTCCGGCAGGACGCCCGACTGCAGGTCGTCGTAGGCCAGCAGCACCAGGGCCTCGAGATCGGCCGCCGCGTAGCCAGCGAGCCCTTCCAGGATGGGGAGCAGCACCTCGTCGGGGAGATCGGCGGTCAGCTTGTGGCGGCGGATGACCGCCCGGACGATCGCGGCGCGCTCCTCGGGGTTCTGGGGTGAGAAGAAGGGGATCTTCAGGTCGAAGCGCCCCGGCCGCTTCATGTCCGTGTCCAGCTTGTCGGGCCGGTTGGTCATCATGATGAAGATGATCCGGCCGCGGTGGCTGGTGTCGCTCATGAACTCCTTGAGGCGGGCCATCACGCGGCTGCTCACGCCGCCGTCCGAGTCGCCGCCGCCGCCCATCGAACGGTCCCCCTCGTCGATGACGACCAGGATGTTGCCCAGGCCCTCGATGACGGTCAGCACCTTCTCGAGGTTGGCCTCGGTGCTGCCCACCCAGCGGTCGCGGAAGTTCTTCAGGCGAACGGCGGCCAAGCCGCTCTCCTTGGCGAAGGCTTCGGCCAGGAAGCTCTTGCCGGTGCCCATCGGGCCCACCAGCAGGATGCCCATCGGGACCTGCGCGCGGCGCCCGGCCTTCATGTGCTCGGCGACCCGCATGAGGGCGCCCTTGATGGGCTCCATGCCGCCCACGTGAGAGAAGTCGTGGTCCGGTTCGATGACCTCGATGAGGCCGGCGCACTCCTGCTCGAGGATCTCGCGCTTGCGCTCGGCGATGTCCTCCACGGGAAGGGCCGGCGGCGTGTGGAACACGTCACGGGTGGAGTCGACGTTGGCCGGGGCTTCGGGGGGCGGGATCTTGGGCGCCACCAGATCCTGGATCTGGCGCAGCTGAAGCCCGGCGGTGACGCGGGTCAGCGTCTCGCCGCGATCGGGATCGAGGCCGGGCTTGATCTGGGCCAGGAAGCGCGCCCGCTCGAGCGCACCCGGCAGCGGAACCTGGATCGCGCCGACGCGCGGGTTGCGGGTGACGCGCCGCGACAGGTCGGCCATGGCGCCGGTGAGCATCAGGACGACGTTGTTGCCGCGCACGATCTCGTCGCTGAGGCTCCACCGGTGCAGGCGCGCGGCGGCGGTGCGATCGAAGAAGCCCAGCGAGCTGACGGCGCCATCGGGAGCGACGAGCTCGGCGTAGTGCATGATGACCGCGGTGGGCAGATCGGGCTTCGACAGCAGGGCTTCGAGGATCTCGAGGGCCACCTCGGGCTGCCGCTCGGCGCCGATGGCGTCGCGCAGGTTCCGGGCCAGGACGGGTCGGGGCGTCTTGTCCATGCCACGGGGCGCCAGCTTGGTGGACGCGACGAAGCCCAGATCGGCCAGGGCCAGGGCGGCGCGGGCGGTCTGCTCGTCGTCGGGGAACCAGATGCCGCGACCCGGATCGTAGTGCACGACCAGCTTGTTGCTCGGCGCGAAGAAGGCGTCGAGGAAGGCGGGCATGCTCCAGACGCGGCGCGCGCACAGGAGGACGTCGTGCACGTTGCCGTGCAGCACGAACTGGCCGGTTTCGGTCTGCAGGTAGCGGTCGCGCAGGCGCGACATGAAGGCCGGAAGGTCGGCGGCGCGGGGCAGGTCGAGGGCGCTCATGGAAGCTCCGGGAGCGCGCGGGTCCCGGTGCGGGCGACACCGCGGGCGTATGGGGTGGGGCCCTGAGGGCCTGGGGGCGCCAGCGGTCGAAGTCCGAGGACACGCGCGGGGATCGTGGCGCTGTGCGTTCCGCAGTCGAGCACGAGTCGGGGCGTGTCAGCGCATCGAAGGCAGGCGCGTCCGCAGCAGGCCGAGCCTGCCGACCTGCTGTCAGAGGGTCTTGTTGCCTTCGGACTCGGCCTCGGTGGTGGTCTCGCCCGAGCGCGCCTTCTTCATCGCGGCCAAGCGAGCGGCCGCCTTCGCGTTGCCGGTCTTGGCCTTGATCGCGGCGAGCTTGGTGTCGATCGAGTCTTCCTTGAGCTCGTCGCCGATCTGGACCTCGGCCTTCACGCGGTCGGCGTACTGGCGCACGTTGTCGAGCGCCTTGACCTCGTCGTCGACCGAGAGGCCGTCGAGCTGCTCCTGGATCGACTTGCGGGCCTCGGCGTCCTTGATCTGCGAGACGACCTTGTCCTTCTCACGCTTGAGCTTGTCGATCTCGGTCTTGATCTGGCGCAGCGACTCCTTGGCCGAGTCGGCGTCCTTGGCCGCCTGCTGCAGCTCGCGGCTGTGGTCGCCCAGGTTGGTCTCGAGCTCGTCTTGGGCCTCGAGCAGGACCATCGCCATCTCGTCCTCACCGGTGTCGACGGCCACCTGCACCTGCAGCTTGACGTCCTCGAGATCCCGCTCGGTCTTCTGAATCTTGGCCTCGAGCTGCGCGCGGTGCTTGATGAGGCCAGCCGCGGCCGACTTCAGCTTGGCGTACTTCTCCGTCATCGAGTTGATGGCGTTCTCGTACGCGATTTCGGGGTGCTTCTCCTCCATGCGCCCGGCGAACAGGCTGAGGAAACCCTTCCAGAGATTGTAGATGCGATTCATGAAGCCCATCGTGGTCAGCCCTCCGTCGCCTGAGCGATCTGGTCGGCGGTCAGGCCCAGCTCGGCACCGACCTGTTGGACCGCGTCCTTGTTGCGCAGCCCCTCGGCCATCATGCCGAGGAAGAGCTGCCGCGCGCGGATGTCGTAGGCCGAGAGCTGCTCGGCGTCCACTCCAAAAGCCTCGCCGAACTCCGCCATCCGCTGCGTCTCGAGGTCCGAGACGGCGCCGTCGGCGTACATCAGCATGTAGCAGCTGATGAAGAAGGTGTCGCGGGCCGCCCCGGTCAGCCCGGCGGCGGCGGCCCCGGGGTCGAAGCCCAGGGCGGCGAGCGAATCGAGCGACCGCGCGCCGCCTCCGCTCTGCGCGAAGAAGTCCTCGATCATCGCGAGCTCAGCCGGGTCCACCCCGTCCACGGCGGCGAGGTCGAGGAGCCCCCGGCACACCAGCTCCGTCTGCGTGGCGTCGAGTTCGACGCTGCGATAGCTCTCCTGCATCGGCCCTTTCCTCCCTTTGCGACAAGTCGGCGGCCGAAGGTAGCAACGCCGGCCCCGCGCGGCAATGCGTTCGTCCCCTCGCGGCACACGGCGGGAGTGCTGGCAATCGTTTTCGCGCTGCGCTAGATTCCCCAGCCTTTCGACCGGAGCGACAAAGATGGCCAAGCCCAAGCGCGAGAAGATCAAGCTGGAGAGCACCGCCGGGACCGGCGTGTTCTACACGACCACCAAGAACAAGCGCACCAGCACGGGCAAGCTCGAGCTGATGAAGTACGACGCGAAGGCGCGCAAGCACGTCCTCTTCAAGGAGACGAAGCTGAAGTGATCTGAAGTGCCCGTGATGACGGGCGCTCATGGTCCCCCGGGTCGCTTCCCACCCCGCCTCACTCGCCAAGACGTGGCAGCTACGACGCGCGTCGTCTCCTCGCCGAGGGGCAGGACCGCGGACGTGGGCCCAGCCTTTGCGGCCGCCACCTCACCGGCGCACCCGGACACGGGCTGCACGCACTGGGAGTGGTCCCGAGCCCGGCCAGCCCGACGCCCGCGACCTCGGCCACCCCGGGGTCGCCCGCGGTCAGTGCGCTCATGTCGCCCCCGTGGCACTCTCCCGTCCGTCACCGACCGATGGGAGGCCCGCATGTCCGTGACCCTGCACACCCTCGTCTTCGCCATGGGCGTTGGCCGCGTGATCCTCGGCTTGGCGCCCCACGTCGCCGCGGGGCCGGCGGCGCGGGCGTTTACGGTCACGTGATCGCGCCGGCCGCCGTGCTCGCCCCTCGGCCGGGTGCCGGTCACTGCAGCGGCGCGCGACTCGAGAGTCGGAGTCGTGAGAGGCCCAGAGCTTCGGTCTCATGACACACCCGGCCCCAGCCTTCGTCGACTGCGCCGGGCTTGATCGCCACGTCCAGGTCGGTCAAGGTCGGGCGAAGCGGGCCCATCTATCCTGGTATCCCATCCTCTCGATCGGGGCCCATCGTCATCGGAGATCGCGCGTGCTGCATTCGACGGTTCGAGCCATTCTTGGGGCGGCGCTGTGCGCCCTCATGCTGGCGTGTAGTCCCCCGGAGGGTCCCGGCGTCTCCTACGACGTGGTGGTGAGTACAACGGAAGTCACGGGCAGCACGGTGCACGTCGTGATCCAGACCGCACCCAAGGCGTGGCTCAAGGTCATGGACAAGGCTGGAC
>CALBMW010000941.1 GCA_937896275.1 uncultured Myxococcales bacterium | reverse complement strand
GATGATGAGCGCGCGCGTGGGCGACCCTTCGTCGATGGCCTGCAGGAGAACACCGTAGTCCTCCTTCAACGCGATGCCATGCTGGCCGTCGAAGGTCGTGCCTTCGCAGGTGCCCGAGCCGGCGGTGGGATCAACCGGTGCAGCGTCGGGCGGGGAGCCGTCCGGTTGCGCGGCGTCGGGCGGTGATGCGTCGGCCGCGCTCACCCCATCGGGCTCGCCGGCACGCTCGGCCTCTCGGGCGGCGTCCGGGACGTCGACCACCGTGTCGCCGACGTCGCTCGAGTCACACCCGCACACCACCAGCAAGAGCGCCGCCAGCAACGGAGCCGCCAGCAACGGAGCCGCCAGCAACGGAGCCGCCAGGAGGATCGGGAGGTCGCCCCGCGCGTCCAACATCAGAAATCTCCGGGGCTCAGTGAGGAGTGGCGGGACCGTACCAGAAGCGGGCGGCGCCGTACCACGGCGATTGGCTCCGCACTGGGGACACTCCTACGGGTCCAGCGGCGTCAACGACCTCGGCAGCAGCAGCACGTCGGCAGCAGCAGCACGTCGGCAGCAGCTCCACGGCAGGACCTCCGCCGGCAGGCACCGCACCTCCGCCGGCACCGGCAGCACCGCTCCGATCGTCGCCATCGGGGGTCGAGACTCGTCACTTGACACTTGGGACGCCGCCGTGAGGCGAGTCGGCGGCGTCGCACGCTCCCAAGTGTCAAGTGGCGAGTCTTGACCCCCCGGCCGAGCGCGCGGCAGCAGCCCCACCTGGCACATCGGAACGACGTGAGCCGCCGGAAGAGGCGCCCACCCGCCGCGAGAAGTGCCCGGCACCTCCGCAGCAGCACCGCTCCGATCGTCGCCATCGGGGGTGAGACTCGTCACTTGACACTTGGGACGCCGCCGTGAGGCGAGTCGGCGGCGTCGCACGCTCCCAAGTGTCAAGTGGCGAGTCTTGACCCCCCGGCCGAGCGCGCGGCAGCAGCCCCACCTGGCACATCGGAACGACGTGAGCCGCCGGAAGAGGCGCCCACCCGCCGCGAGAAGTGCCCGGCACCTCCGCGGCACCTCCGCGGCACCTCCGCGGAAGCACCTCCGCGGCACCTCTGAAACAGCACCTCCGCGGCACCTCCGCGGCATGCCCGCGGCCGGGCAGGCGCGCAGGGTGTCAGGCGTGTTGGCGCGCATCCCGCGCTGGGGTAGTTTGCTGGGCGCTCGATCGCGGGCTCGCCCGCGACCACGACCACGACCACGACCGCCCGAGCGGAGGTTCTTTGGACACGTTTCTCCGGTGGATTCTGCGCCGCCTGCTCGGCCTCGGCCGCCTGTTCGCGCAGGGCGGCACGCACTACCACCAGGTGCTCAACGGGTTCATCGGATCGCGCGCGATGATGACCGGGGTCGGGCTGGGCCTCTTCGACGCCCTGCGGGCGGGCCCGCGGTCGCAGCAGTCGTTGATCGCCGACCTGGGCCTCGACGTCGACGGTGGGCGCGTGCTGCTCGACACCTGTGTCGCCCACAACCTGATCCGTCGGAAGCGCGGCGTGTGCACGCTGCACCGCGGCTTTCGGAAGTGGCTCGACGGCGACGGCGTCCCGGAGGACATCCTCCACGGCGCGCTGACCTACGACGACACTTCTCAGCTGGACCGCTGCGCCCAGGGAGACTGGCCCATGGACGGCCGGGTCCGGCGCTTCTGGGGCGGCAACTACGCCGACCTGAGCCCCGAGGAGGCGCAGACCTATACGGACTTCATGCAGCGGACCGTGTCGCGCTCGGCGGGGTGGGTCATCAAGGCGTACCCCTTCGCCGAGCTGGGGTCGGTCCTCGACGTGGGCGGCGGCTCGGGTACCCTGGCGCTCGCGCTGAGCGCGGCGTGTCCGAAGCTGTCCGTGGGCATCCTCGACCTCGCCCATGCCGAGCCCGCCGCGCGCGCGCGCATCGACCAGGCCGGCGCGGGCGACAGGGTGCGCTTCATCCCCGGCGACTTTCTTCAGAAACCCCTCCCCGAGGGATTCGACGCGATGCTCCTGCACCGCGTGCTGTGGGACTGGGACGACGAGCGGGCGGCGATCCTGCTCCGGCGCATCCACGCCGCTCTCCCTGTCGGCGGGCGCCTGCTCATCGCCGAGGGGATGCGGACTGGCGACGAGGACGTCGACCTCGTACTCGGCCCCTTCGACCTCTATATGTGCCTGGGTGGCTTTCGGCTGCGCACCCGCGGGCAGGTCGTCGCGCTCGTCGAGGCGGCGGGCTTCGTCGACATCGGTGTCCGCATGGCGCAGCCGGTGTTCATGCCGATCGTGGTGGCCCGGAAGCCCTGAGGGCCCCGCAGGGGCGCTGGCCGGAGCGTGTGTGTCGCACGACCACCCGCGGCTCGATTGGGACGATCCGCTCCAGTCGCGGCGCCCCGTCGTCCGCCTGGAGCCGCGTCCCTTTCAGCCGAAGCCCAGTCAGCCGCCGGATGCGATGGCGGTGTCGCTCCGGTGCCCCCGTGCGCAACAGAGCGTCCACGTCCCACCGCCGAACCGCGCCGTCGATGGTCCCGCCTGCCAGGCGAGCGCCGTCCGGGTCGAGGGCGATGGACACCAGCCCCTCGCCACCGGCCAGCGAGAACACGTGCCGGAGCCCATCGAGGTCCCAGATCTCGACCACACCGTCCAGGTTGAGCGTCGCCATCCGCGCGCGGCGGTTCGCCACGGCGACCGCGACGGTCGTTCCTTCCTGCAGTACGTGCTGCTCGAGCGGCAGTGAACCCTGCGGTTGCCCCGCCCGACCGGTCACGACGCTCAGGCGCCCGCGCGAGTCGATGACGCCCACTGCAGTTGTCGCACGCTGACCATCCGAAGCAGGCGGCCTGACGCCGGACGCGTTGTCCGGGTGGCCGGACCTGCTGGGAGGTCAGGTCATGGTGGTCAGGGCGGCGCGGATCTACACGGCGGAAGAGCGCCGGGGGCTGTCGAGGAGGCGACCCGGCTCGGGCCGGCGGCCGCGTCGAAGACGCTGGGCATTCCGGCAGGGACGCTCTCCTGCCGTGCTACTCCGCCGGGCGCAGACCGACTGGGCGAAGTGCGACGGCAGCCTGCGCCCAGCAGGCCAGGCCGTGGCCACTTACCAGAAGGTGGGTGTCGGCGCCGTGCTCGAAGCGCGTGGGCCAGGCAGGCAGGGGCGCACGGCACGCCCCCTTGGCGAGACGCTCCAACGCCTCGCGCGCCGCGGCGTCCTGCTGAACGGCGGCGAGGGCCCGGACCGCTTGAGCGCGGACCATGCTCCACCAGACGTACTCCCAACGGTCCGGGCCGGTGGCCCAGGCGACCAGCGTGCTCACGACCTCGCTGGGGGCCGAACCGAGCCGAGTCGTGATGGCCGCGAGCGCCCAGAGGTAGGTCACACGGAAGAGGCCCTCACGGGGTCGGTCCGGTCCCGGGGGGCGATCGGACGCCTCCGCCAGGGCTCGCTGGTCGTCCGTTCCTCCGCTCCCGGCGAGGACCCACGCGGCGATGGCGCGGCGTTGATCCGGCGTGCCCGCCTCGGGGGGCGCGCGCAGCACCGATCGCAGATCCGCACGCACGGAGGCATGTCGCCGCGCCAGGTCGAGCGCGCAGGCGTCGCTCTCGGCTGCGTTCTGGGTGCCGACGAGGACCAACGAGCTCGTGGCGAGTTGGGATTGGGTCGCCGCGCGGGCGAGCGCTTCGTCGTCCGGGTGAGCGCACGCGTAGCGGATACCCAGGCGCACCCCGCCCTGGGGCCCCTCACCCGTGTCCGCGCTGCCCCGAGCCGCCGCTTCCAGGATGCCTGCCACCAGCGTCCGCGTGTCCGGCACACGGGACCACAGACCCGCGGCGGGCCCCGGCCAGGGGTCGGTCACATACAGGAGGTGGTCCGGTACGTCGAAGACAACGGCGCGCCAGGTTGCGCCCCCATCGAGGGACACCGCCACCGCGTGGCCATCGGCGGCAGCACTCAGCGCTGCGCGCATCGAGGGCGGCCGGCCGGACGCCAGCGGGAGCACGGCAAGCTCCACGCGGCGGGGCCCTGGCTTTCCCTCGAGCTCGAGGCGCCAGACCTCTCGGGCCGGCAGGCGGGTCCCGCCACCGAAGAAGGGGGCGTGCCCTGCGCCGCCGCTGGACTCGGCGGGCCGCGTCTCGGCGACGATGCGCGCCCCCAAGAAGGGGCAGGAGGAGGGTAGGGAGGTGGTCGGCACGACGACCCTCAGCGAGGGTTGGGTCTCGGCGGAGTCCGCCCTGACGGAGCACCCTGCCGCGGGCAGCAACAACGCGAAGACCACAGTCCGGGACGCTGACGTCATCTGCTCCTTCCACGGATCGAACACGCTGAGAACCGGCCAAGACTAGCAGCGTCTCATGGCAGCGTGCACGCGCGCCGTCCGCGCCGGGCCCCTCGGCGGCCCCATTGGCCCCATTCGCCCCCTGACGGCCTCGACTGACTCCAGTTGCCCCGGACGGCGCCGCTGGCGGATCAGGATCGGGCGCTCTACGATGCGTCGCGCGGCCACGCCGCCGAGGTGTCCGATGTCGGTCCTTCAGATGCCGCTACTCGCCGTCGCCGTCGTGATCTACAACGTGGTCGCGTGGCTCGTCGCGGCGCCGGCCGGGGCGCTCTTCTCGATGACCCTGCCATCGGGTGCGCTGTGGGGCGTCTCTGCGAACGACCTCGTCGTGGTCCTGGCCCTGGGTCTGCTCTTCGTCGAGCTTGCCAAGTCGACCCGCACGTCCAACACGTCGATCGTGGATCACGGCCTGTCGGTCGTCGTGTTCGCGGTGTGCATGGTCGAGTTCATCGCCGTGGGCTTCGCCGGCACCTCGACCTTCTTCATCCTTCTGATGATGACACTGATGGATGTCATCGCCGGATTCATGGTCACGATCACGGGGGCGCGGCGGGACGTGAACCGTTGAAGGCGACCCGTCGGCGCTGATAGCGTCACGATCACGTTGGGGGGTCCCCATGGGTCTGCGCGTCACC
>CALBMW010000940.1 GCA_937896275.1 uncultured Myxococcales bacterium | reverse complement strand
GACGCGACGGCCCCCGACGCCGGCCCCCCCGACGCGACGCCGCCCGACGGCGGCCCCACGGCGCCCGAGATCTACGCCGACGGCGACTGCTTCCAGGGGGATCCCGGCGACGTCTTCCAGACGATGCCCCCCGATCTCACCCACGTCCCGCGCGCCTTCTGCACCCCCTTCGGCCGGGGCTGGACCGAGGAGGGGACGGACGGCCTGGTGCGCCTGTACCTGGAGCCCGACCGCGCCGGCGCCCCCCCGGTGCTGACCCCCGGCGGCACCCTCAGCGTCGACGCCGCGGTGGTCCTGCTGCCCGTGACACACCCCACCCACGGCGTGCCCAACATCCTCCGCGTCGACCTCGTGACCCGCGAGGCCGAGTTCGTCGCCCCGCGCAACGCTCGCCAGACCACGCCCGCGCGCGGCCCCGGCGTCTCGGCCTTCGTCGAGGCCGCCGACGACGGCCATACCCGCGTGGTGCTGGTCTACGACAGCCGCGACACCGCCGAGTGCGGCCGCGTGGGGTGGGATCAGTGGGGCGTCGGCCTCAGCGGCGACCGGCTCGCCTGGTTCGAGCGCCGCCCAGGCAGCAGGCGCGCCCTGCTCGTCCACGCGCCCCTCAGCGACTGCCGGCTCGCCCGCGTCGAGCACGCGCTCGGCGGCCAGGTCTCGCCCGAGGCCCGCCTGCACGGCGCGACGGACCGGTTCATCTGGATCGAGACGGACGCCGACCGACGCACGGGCCTCCACGCGCTCGACCTGCGCGACGTCGGCGCGGGACCGGTGCCCCTGCACTTCACCGGCGGCGATCCGAACCCGGTGGATCTGGCCGCCCACGGAGAACACCTGGCCGTCGTGAGCTATAGCCCACGCCGCCACGATCTCGAGCTGTTCGACCTGGCGCGCGGCGCGAAGATCGACGTCCTCAGCGACGGCAACGCCCTGCTGCCCAGCCTGTCGGACGCCTACGTGATGTGGGCCGAACAGGCGGGCGACGGCCCCTGGAAGGTGCGTCATGAGCGCCGCCCGCGTTAGCTGCGTCGCCGCGGCGTTGCTGTTCGCGTGGGGCTGCGACGTCGGGGACGAAGCGTTCGGCGACTTCGACGACGGGACCGGCGGCGGCGGGCGCGTGGACATGGGCGCCGTCGACTCGGGTCCGATCGACGACATGGGCCCCGGCTGCGAGGCCGGCGTCGGCTGCGGGCCCGTTGTCCCCGCGGACCGCGCCGCCCGATGCGCGCTGGTGGCCGCCTTGGCGCCCGGCTGCGTGGACCGCGACGGCGACTGCTATGTGGTGAGCTGCCCGCTCGAGGTGCCGGCCGAGTTGGCCGCCGCCCTCGCCGACTGCGACGAGGGCAGCCCCGACCGCCACCCGGGCGCGCGCGAGCTGTGCAACGACCTCGACGACGACTGCGATGGCGCCACCGACGAAGACTTCGGCGCTGGCCCGGCGGCGCTCGGGGCCGAGTGCACCGCCTGCGGGGAGGGCAAGTGGGAGTGCTCGATCGCCGATCCCACCGCCGCGGCGTGCAGCACCGCCGGCGGACAGTCCGCGGGGCCGCCGCTCGACGGGGGCGAGCTGTGCAATGGCGCCGACGACGACTGCGACGGCCTGGTCGACGAGGCGTGCGCCCTGGACCGCCCGGCTGCGGCGCGCGACGCCCCGGTGGCCTGCGGGGACGGGGCGGCGCTGGTGGTCGAGGCGGGGGCGCTCATCCGCTTCGAGCCCCTGGGAGACGGCACCTTCACCGAGCGCTTGCTCCACGCGGGCCCGGTGAAGTGGCCCGCCTGCTCACTGGAGGCCTCCGCCTGGCTCGAGGTGACCGCGGCCGGATCCTGTGAGACCCCCGCCGACGGACCGGCGCGCTGCGTGGGCGCGCGCCTTTGGATCGCGCCGACCGACGGCGATCCGCGCGCGCTGACCGGCCTCGGCGAGTTGGGCCCGCCCCGCGTCGCGGAGGGCGCGGTCTACTGGCACGCCGTCGTCGGTGCATCACCGCGCCTGCACCGCGCGGCGCTCTCGGGCGGCGCGCCCGAGCCTTTGTACGGTGACCTGGCGCTGGGCGATCCCTCCGCGCCCGTCGGGGGTTGGCTGGCGGTGAGGCGCTGGGACGGCGGCTCCCCGTCGGCGATGTTGGTGGCGGCCGATGGCGGGGAACAAGTGCTCCTGCGGGGCGGCCCCGGGCGGCCCGGTCCCGCGACCTTGAGCGGCGACTGGGTGGTCTGGGCGATGGGCGCCGACGACCCGACCCGCACGCCCGCGCTGTGGGCGGTGCCGCGCGACGATCCGCGGGGTGGCTTCCAACCCGGCCGCGGCGGCGAGCGCCCCGAGCACCCCTCAGTCGACAACAATGTCGTTTATTATCGAGATGTTGTGTCCGCAACGCCTCACCTGAAGGCGTTGAACCTCGAGACCGGCGTGGTCGAGGATCTCGTGGCCCGCCCGCGCGGGACCGCGGACTGGTCCCAGCGTGCGGGCCACCTGGCCTGGCTCGACGCCGCGGGCGATCTGCGCCTGGACCTTCGGCCGGAGACCCCGTGATGCGCCCCGCCGCCCCGCGCCTCGCCGCCGCCCCGCGCCTCGCCGGCGCCCTTCTGCTCGCCGCCGCGATGATC
>CALBMW010000939.1 GCA_937896275.1 uncultured Myxococcales bacterium | reverse complement strand
CGGCACCACGGCCCTCACCGACGCGTTGGTGGAGCAGTCGGCCATCTCGGTGGCGGTGCGCTTCCCCGGCACCTTCACCCTCAACGTCTTCGAGGGCCCCGGCGACGTGCCCTGGCGCGATCGGTCCGGCGCCGTGCGCGTCGGGCTGATCCTCGTCTACGAGGATCTCGACGGCGATGGCCTCGCTGGGCCCGGCGAGCTGCGCGGCGGCTCGGCCAACCACGTCTTGCTCTACGCCGAGCGCGCCGTCGAGGCCGCGGCCTCGCCCACCGGCCGCGCGCTGACCCCCGGCTTCCACGCGGTCCGGGTGCCCTTGCCGTGCGAGGTCGAGGACTCCGACGGGCGCGCCGGCGACACGTGCGGGGTCGCGCTCGGCGCGTCCTGCGTCGCCGACGCGGACTGTGGCCCGCTGGGGGCGTGCCTGGAGCGCGATCGCTACGCACGTTACCCCGGCGGCTACTGCGTCCTGCCCGTGGGGGGCTGCACGCCGCAGGGCGCCCGCACGCTCGCCACCGAGCTGGGGGGCGTCGCGACCCGGGTCTGGGCGGCCGGGTGCGACGAGGCCGATCAATGCCGGCTGGCCGAAGGCTACGTCTGTGAGAACGGCGTCTGCCTGCCGGGCGAGCCGGCCGCGCTGGTGCTCGACCCCGACCTGGTCGTCGCGCCCCTGTGCCTGGCCGAGGGGGCCGACGAAGGCGACTGATCGTCGGTCTACGCGTCAATCTCTCTTTTCGTCGTCTTTTCTTCGCCCCGCCTTGCCCACCACCGTGGGGCTGCGGGTTCCACGATCGAAAGTTCGAAACAAAGCCGCAGCGAGCGTCGGAAACCTGGCCTTCACCGCACCCGTGCGGTTGGCCTGGCCCAGGACCGGCGACGTGCGTGAAGGAAGGCGACGATCATGGAGACCCTCAACGTGGCGACCCTCGACGTGGCGACCCTCTGCGACCAGGTCATGGTGTGCCCCCGCTGCAAGCGCCTGTCGATGGCGGCCGGCGCGGCCGAGCTGTGCCCCGTCGACGGGCACGCGCCGGTCCCGCGCTCGGTTCGGCGGGCCCACCCGAGCGATGACTTGCTGGGCCGCGTCCTGGATGACCGCTACGCGCTGGTCGACGTGCTCGACGCCAGCCAGCAGACCTACATCGCGGTCCAGCTCGCCACCGGCCGCAAGGTGGCGTTGCGGGTGGCGCGCTCAGGACAGGCCGGGGGCGAGTGGTCGGGCATGCGCGTCTACGAAGAGATGCGCCGCAGCGCCGAGCTCACCAGCCCCGCGTCCGTCACCTGTCACGACGCGGGCGACTGCCAGGGCCTGACCTACGCCGTCTTCGAGCTGCTGCGAGGCCGCACGCTGGCCCAGGTGGTCGCGATCAGCGGCCCCTTCTCGGCGGCCCGCGTGCATCACATCGCCCTGCAGCTGCTGCACGCCCTGCGCGAGGCCCACGCCCTGGGCCTGGACCACGGCGATCTGGGGCCCGACCGCGTGCTGCTGGTGGATCAGCCCTTCCACGAGAACCGCGTCAAGGTCCTGGGCTTCGGCCTGGCCCGCATGGACCGGCCCCACGTCCACCCCGACGCCGCGGGCGATCTGGTCGCCCTCGGCCACCTGCTCGCCTTCCTGCTCACTGGCGCCGCGGCCGGGGCCGCCCGGGACGAGACCGAGCGCCTCGGTGGCCCGCTGGCGGCGCTGGTCGCCCGCGCCACCGCCGCGGAGCCGGCCCAGCGCTTCGCCAGCGCCTTCGAGATGGACCGGGCGCTCCGCGCGATCACCCCGGGCACGACCTTGCCCCTGGCGCACGGCCCCACGCGCTCGCCGGCCTCGACCCGGCGGCCCGCCCCCCTGCGACTGGTCGGCCGCCTGCGCCGGGCGCGTCCCCACATGACCGACATCCTGGTCGGGGCGTCCGCGCTGCTGGTGGGTGGTCTGTTGACGCTCGCCACCCTGCCGTCACAGGCTGCGGGCGGGGCGCCACCACCGGCGTCCGCACAGGTGCTGGTCGCTCGCGGTTGACGCTCAACGCCCCCCTGCGCCTCGTGGTCACCTCGAGAGGAGCCCGGCTGATGCCCCTTCGCACGCCCTTCATCGCGCTCGCGCTGTTCACCTGCGCCGGCTGCGCCTTCGGCAGCGACCCGCTCGAGGTGGTCGATCCGGCCGCTGCGCCCGAGCGGCCCACGTGGACCCAGGACGTGCAGCCGATCATGGACTACTACTGCACCACGTGTCACAGCCCCAGCGGCGCGCTGAACGTGGGGGTCTCTCTCGACACATGCGACAACACCCGGCGCAGCTTCGGCTCCGTCTGGAGCACCGCCGCCGACTCCAAGTCCATGCCCCCGGGGGGCGCCCTCAGGGTCTCGAGCTACGACCTGCTGATCCTCGATCGCTGGCACGCGCAGGGGGCCACCTGTGACTGACGAACACACCACCGACGCACACGCCGTCCGCGCGCGGACGGTCGGAGGCGCCCTGACTGTGCTTGCGGTGGCACGGGCGCTGGCACCGGCGCTGGCGCTGGCGCTGGTCTGGCCTGGCCTGGCCCACGCGCTGCCCCTCTACGCCGCGCGCTCGGGCCGCACCTGCGACAACTGCCACAGCTCGCCCACCGGCTGGTTCGATCCGCCGCAAGTCGCCCGGCGCAAGTGCAGCCTGAGCTGCGTCGCCTGCCACGTCGATCCGAACGGCGGCGGCCTGCGCACCGTGTCGGGCGCCTACTACGGCGCGAGCACGCTGCCCATCTGGAACGCGCACGAGCGCCCCTGGGACGATCGTCGCCGCGGCGGGCTGGACAGCTGGCGCCTGGATCCCGACGCGCCGATGGCCGAGTCGCAGCCGGCCCCCTCCGAGGCGGCCCCGTCACAGCCGGCGCAGCCCCCCGCGATGGCCGACCGCGCCCTCGATCCTCGGGGACCCGGCGCCCCGCCGGCCGACCGCGGCCTGCTCGCCTTCGGTCGGCCCTTCGGCGAGCCCGCCGAGATGGCTTGGCTGAACGGTCGCTACGACGACCTCAACGCCGATCCGCTGCTCTTGTTCGGCGGCGACGCGCGCTTCGCCTTCTGGAGCGGGGGCCCTCTGTTCTTTCCCATGCAGGCCGACGCCTACGCCGCCGTGCACCCGATGGAGCACCTGACGCTCGCCGCCACCGTCGGCGCCCGCGGCCGCGCCCGCAGCGCCACCTTCGACGCTCAGCGCGACGGTCAGGGCCGCTTGGCCGTGCGCGACCTCTGGCTGATGACGCACGAGTGGCCCCTCTTGTCGCACCTGCGGGTCGGGCGCTTCCTGCCGGCCTACGGCACCCGAATCGCCGATCACACGGCCTACATCCGCCGTGCCTTCGGCATGAGCCAGGAGGATCCAGCGAACCGCGTCATCGGCGCCGAGATCGGCTTCGCCGCGAACTACCCCTACGTCACGGCGTCGGCCTTCGTGCCCAGCACGCTCGACGCCTCCAACCCGCTCGAGCCGGGTGAGGGCAAGGGCGCCGCGCTGAGCGCCGGCTGGCGGGACCTCGGCTGGAGCGTGGGCGGCAGCCTCATGGCGCGCCGTCGGCCGCTCAGCACCGGCGGCGACACGACCGATGCCTCGCTGCAGTGGTCCTTCAACCCTTGGTTCTACAGCGCCCCGTTGCCGCTGACGCTGCTGGGCGAGGTCGACGTGGGCTGGTACGAGCGGCCGCACAGCGGGACGAGCGCGGCGCAGGTCGCCTGGTACCACCAACTCGCCTGGACCGCGCTCAACGGGGTCGTCGCCCGGTTGCGCTACGACGTCTGGGATCCCGACGTGGATGTGGTGGACGACGACATCCACCGCCCTGGCGTGGGCCTGGATCTGACCATCGTGCCCGGCCTGACGCTCGGCACCGACGCTCGGGTGGGTCTGCCCGCGGGCGGCCAGGCCAGCGCCGATCTGTTCATCCAGCTTCACGGATGGTTGTGACATGCGACACATCACCGCGACCTTCATCGCCCTCGGGATGCTCATCGGCGGCGCCGCCGGCGTGGCCCACGGCCAGGCCTGGACCCAAAGCGAGGGGCACACCTACCTGAAGGTCGCCTACGGCGCGGCCACGGCGAGCGAGCAGTATGCCTTCGACGGCCAGTTGAAGCTCTACGCCGACGATGTCTACGCGCCGGCCTTCTTCGACCGGAGCGTCTACCTCTACGGCGAGGTCGGGCTGACCGACCGCCTGACGCTGGTCGCCGCGATGCCCTACAAGCGGGTCATCGTGCGCGACCTCGGCTTCCGCTACGAGACCGCGGCGCTGGGGGATCTGGAGTTGGGGGCGCGGTGGTCCTTGCTGCCGTGGCTGGCGTGGCTGCCCGAGAGCGCGGCGGCGGCGGTCAACGTCCGCGCGACCTTGCCGACCTTCTACACGCGCAACCTCCTGCCCGCGCCGGGTCGCGGGCAGGTCGACCTGGCGGCGACCGTCGACTACGGGCAGGGCTTCGGGTTGGGCTTCCTGGGCGCGGCCTACGCGCAGGTCGGCGCTGGCTACCGCATGCACACGCCGTGGTACGGGCTGTCGAACGCAGCGGCCTGTCAGCCCGGACAGGATCGGGGCTGCACGGTCGACCAGCAGTCCGATCCGGGCGACGAGATCGTGGCCCGCGCCGAGTTGGGGGCGCGCCCCTGGAGTCCGCTGCTGCTGCAGGGGCTGAGCGAGGCCGTCGTGTCGCTGCGGGCGCCCTCGGTGGGCTTCTCGGCGAGCGAGCCGGCGCCCACCAGCCAGCGCTACCTCAAGGTGGGCGTGGGCGTCGAGGTCACGCCCCTGCCGCACATCGCGCTGAGCGCGCAGGCCTTCGCGACACCCTGGGGTCGCAACACCGTGCGATCGGTCGATCTGTTCGTGGGCCTCAGCACCGACTTCTCCCTCTGGGAGAGGTGACGTCCGCTCCGTGTCTCGTCAGCCATAGCCAGTCACTCGGGCCAGTCACTCGGGCCAGTCACTCGGGCCAGAAGCTCGGGCCAGTCATTCAAGTCAGATCTCGACAGATTGGAGTACTCCGATGATGCACCGACGCGCCTTCATCGAGCGCACGGCGCTGGGGCTGATCGGCCTGGGCCTGACGCGCTGCGCGACGCACGACGTCAAGCCGCTGCAGGCCGGCCTGTCGCTGCCCTTCCTGACGCCGGTCGACGACTACTTCGTGAAGAACGGCGCCCAGGGGTCCATCGCCGGCTGGCACATGCCCGCGCCGGACGCGACGAGCTGGCGCCTGACGGTCGACGGCTTGGTGGACTCACCGCTGACGCTCACCCTGGCCGATCTCGAGGCCGAGTCCGCCCACGCGATCGAGGTGCTCAAGACCATGCAGTGCGTCGTCGACGCCAACGCGGGCCAGGGCCTGGTGGGCACCGCGGTCTGGCGGGGCGTGCCGCTGCGAAGGTTCCTGGAGCGCGCGGGCCTGCAGCGGGGCGCGGCCCGCCGGCTCCATGTGTTCGGCGCCGATGGCTTCCGCAACAACATGCCGCTCGATCGCATCCCGGACGCGAACGCTCCGGCCGGCCTGGAAGAGCGCGTCGAGCCCCTGCTCGTGACGCACATGAACGGCGCCCCGCTGACCCGCGAGCACGGCGCCCCGGTGCGCCTGCTGGTTTCGGACGGGTTCGGCTTCGCCAGCGTGAAGTGGATCGAGCGCATCACCGCGACCGACGACGACTCGGCCTTTGGCACCTACCAGGACACGGGCTTCACCGATGATCTGACCTCGCCGGTGTTCAGCCGAATCACCTCGCCGACGGACAACCTGAGCGTCCCGGCCGGTGAGGCGACCCTCCTCGGCTTCGCGACATCGGGCCGGGCGGGGGTCGAAGGCGTCGAGGTACGCGTCGACGGCGGCCCCTGGCAGCTGGCCCGCGTGGTCACGCCCGACGAGATCCTGGCCCAGCACCCCGAGCTGCGCAGCGTCGAGCAGTTCAAGGCGCCCGAGCGCTTCCCCTATCCGTTCCGCGCGGTCTGGGCGCTCTGGGCCTTCACCTTCGACGCCCGGCCCGGGCGCTACCGCATCGAGGCCCGCGCGACCGATCGCGCCGGCAACACCCAACCCGATCGTGACCTTGAAATCAGCGACGGCGTGAACGCGACCGCCGCCATTCGTCTGGAGGTGTTCTGATGAGCTACGTGAAGATCCGCAAGGCAGCCTGGGCCGGACTGGTGCTGGCGTTGGCCCTGGGCTGCGAGGCCTTCGACCCCACCCCGGGGCCCCAAGGGCCGTCGGGCGGCGGGGACGGCAGCGGGCCGGCGGGGCCCAACGGGGGTGGGGCCTTCGTGCCGATCGGCGGTGGGGCGGTCGCGCCCGGCGGCGGCAGCGGCAACAACGGCGGCGGCAGCGGCAACAACGGCGGCGGCAGGGTCGCCGGGGGCGGCAACGGCGGGGCCAACGCCGGAGACGTCAGCGGGGGCGAGGCCCTCTACTTCCAGTACTGCGCGGTGTGCCACGGCGCCGACGCGTCCCACGGCAACGTCTTCCCCGGCTCCATCCAGGGCGCGACCGGCACCTTCGCCATCATCACGCGCGGCGCCGGTGAGATGCCCCCGTTCCCGCAGCTCAACGCGGACGACGTGGCCGCGATCGAGGCCTTCCTGGCCAGCTTCCTCGCGGTCGCCGGACCCAATGGGGTCGACGGCGTCGGGGGCGCCGACCCCGGTCCGCTCAGCCCGGTCGAGGTCTACGGCAGAACCTGCGCGGGCTGCCACGGCGCGCAGGGCGAGGGCGCGAGCCGCGGCCCCCAGGTGCGGAGCCCCGTCACCGGCTTCGCCAACTGGGTCGTCCGCAACGGGCGCGAGGGCACCGGCTTCCGGGACCCCATGCCCGCCTACCCGGGCCCCGACGTGAGCGACGACGATCTGATGAACATCCTGGCGTGGCTCGGTGACTTCCCCAAGCCCGCCGACGGCCGCGGCCTGCACGTGCGGTTCTGCGCCAACTGCCACGGCGTCGACGGCCGCGGCGGGATCGTGCGCAAGAGCATGCTCGGCGAGGGGCTCGGCGAAGCCCTCGAGATCGTCCGCGAGGGCCACGGCGGGCGCAACTACGGCAACCGGGGCAGCTACATGCCCGCGTGGTCGCGCGCCGAGCTGAGTGACGCCGACGTGCGGGCGATCTACCAAGCGCTCGCGGGCGCCTCGGGTGGTGGCGCCGTCGGTGGGGAGGGGGACGACGACGACGACGACTGATCGGCCGTCACGCGAAGGGGCAGCGCCGGCGGCTCGAGGTTCGCGGTCACCCGTCCGCCCGAGGCGAAGAGGGCGGCGAAGCGAAAAGCGACGCCCGCCTCACCCGAGCCAGACGAAGGCTGAACCGAGCCAAACGAAGGGGCGTCGGCTTCCCCGCCTCGCGATGACGGGCCTCCCGATCCCGACCGTCGAGCCCCCTAGGCCATCCGGCCCATGCGGGATTCCCCGAGGCGGGCGCAGGGTGGTGCCATGGACAGTCTGGCCCCTCCTCCGCTGGACGAGGCCCTCCTCAGGCGCGCCATCGACCAGAGCACCAACCTGATCGTCGTCACTGACACGGCGGCGCGCATCGTCTACGTCAACCCACGCTTCACCGCGGTCACGGGCTACACCTTCGAGGAAGCCCTCGGCCTCAACCCGCGCATTCTCCAGTCCGGCAACACCCCCCCCTCCGCCTACGAGGCGCTGTGGAAGTCGCTGATCTCCGGCGGGGAGTGGCGCGGCGAGTTCGAGAACCGCCGCAAGGACGGCAGCCTCTATCGCGCCGAGGTCGTCATCTCGGCCGTGCGCGACAAGGACGGCGTCACGACACACTTCCTGGCGCTTCAGAAGGACGTGACCGAGGCGCGTCGCGACGCCACGGCGCTGGCGGCGCTGACGACCGAGCTCGAGCAGCGCGTCGAGGCCCGCACCGCCGAGTTGGCCGTCGCCAACCGCCACCTCGCGGCGATCAACCGTGAGCTCGAGGCCTTCACGCACACGCTCGTGCACGACGTGCGCCGTCACCTTCGGACCGTCGCGAGCTTCTCGGCCATCCTCAGCGACGAGCTCGGCCCGACGGCCGACGCGGACACGCACCACTTGCTCGCCGGCATCGAGTCGGGCTGCGGCCACATCGACGAAGTGGTCACGGCCCTCGGCCGGCTCTCGCGGGTCGAGCGCGCGTTGCCCGAACCCGCGATGGTCGACGTGACGCGGCTGGCGTTGGACATCGAGGCGGGGCTGCGCGAGGCCTACAGTCGCAAGGGCGTGGCGACGCGCGTCGAGGTCGAGCAGGGCATGACCGTGCACGCCGATCCGGTGCTGCTGCGCCTGGCCCTCGAGAACCTGATCGAGAACGCGATGAAGTACTCGTCCACGGCGGAGGCGCCCTGGGTCCGCGTCTCGTGGGCTGTGGGCGCGCCGGGGACGCTGATGGTGCGCGACAACGGCATCGGCTTCTCGGCGGGCGACGCCGAGGGCCTGTTCCGCCCCTTCAACCGGCTCGAGGCCGCGCTGGCCTTCCCGGGAGACGGCCTGGGCCTCACGACCGTGCGACGCATCGCGGAGCGTCATGGCGGCGCGGCCTGGGCCGAGCCGAGCCCCGGCGGCGGCGCGACCTTCTTTCTGCACCTGGGATCGGGCGCGACGTCAAGGGGCGCCGAGCCGGACGAGCGCGCTTCAGTCGAGGCCACATCGCGGTAGGCGAGCGGCCTGATCGGCTGCTAGCTTGAGGCCATGAGCGACCCCGACGATGTCGAAGTCGACCCTCGCACCGTGGCGGTGCTCGTCTCCGATCCGAACGGCGTGGTCGTCCAGCAGAACACGGCCGCGACGTCGTTGCTGGGGCCGGCGGTCAGCAGCTGCTCGCAGGCCCTGAGCGGCGCCGCGGGCGCGGCCCACCTGCCCTGTCACGAAGAATGCGTCAGGCGACTGCTCGAGGCGGGCGCAGATCGGACCGTGCTGCGCACCGTCGAGTTGGACGGCCGGCGCTATACGCTGTGCTGCGTGCCCGCGACGGGCTGCGTCGTCACGACGCTCACGAGCGGACACGAGGTCGCCGAGCCGTGGGAGCGGCCCACGCCGCGGGAGATGCAGGTGCTGCGGTTGCTGGCCGAGGGTCAGACCAACCCGGACATCGCCGAGGCCCTGGGCGTGGCCGAGAAGACGGTGCGCGCCCACGTGGAGCACCTGCGGGGCAAGCTCAGCGTGCCCACCCGGGCCGCGCTGGTCGCGCGCGCGTTCAAGATGAAGCTGCTGCCGTGAGAGCCTGTCGGCGAATCGTCCGTCTCGTCAGAGCAGGTCGTGCCGGGCGACGATCTCGAGCCGGCCGCCGCTGAAGGCGGGGAAGTCGCGACACACGCCGGCGACGCACTTGAGGCCGCCTCGCTGGTTGCCGCCGGTTGCCCGCAGGGCGAGATCGGGGCTGGTCTCCCACGACAGGATGCCGGCCACGAAGACCTGGCGAACGTCGCCGCTGTCGTCCTGCGTGTCGTAGCCGATCTCGGCCGTGGCCGCGCCGAGGCCGCCCTTCTCGAGGCCAACGAGCGTCGTGCCGCGCAGGTAGTCCCTGCCGGCCAGCTCGCGGGACTCGTGGCTGACGGTCAGGTGCAGCGCCCAGGCGGCGGGCAGGGCCTGAAGCCAGTCCACGTCGCCGTGGATCATGCCCTTCACGATCTCGTCCTGCTGCCGCTCGCGGCGCCAGCCGCCGCTCAGGCCGACGCGGGAGCGCCCGTCCTGGTAGGCCAGGTCGACGCCGACGTAGGCGTGCAGTTGGTCCAATTGGGCCTCGTCGCCGGGGTCGTTCTGTCGATACATGGCGTTCACATACGGCACCAGATCACCCTCGAGCAGGGCGTAGGACACCTTCGCTCTCCCGCCCCGGGTGTTGGTGTTGTCGATGACCTCCTGGTCGAAGCGTTCCAGGGTCGGCGGCTGCGCGTAGTCGAAGGGTTTGCGAAGCAGGGTGTTGGGGCTGCCGCGCACGAAGAAGTGGTCCAGCAGCAGGCCTTCGAGGAGCACGTCGACGGCGCCCAGCGTCAGATCCGCGCTGCCGTACATCGCCTTGGCCTGCTCGCCCTGGCCCGCCACGTGGCGGCCCTCCCAGTCGGCCTCGAGGTAAATCGCCAGCACGTCCCCGAGCGGAGGCGTCTCGAGGAAGGCGCCGAGCGCGCTGGCGTGATCCTGGCCCTCCTCGGGCAGCACGTCGACCCGCGGCCGCAGGTGCAGGCCGTGCACCCCGACGGTGAGCCAGGACAGGCCGTGGAAGCTGTAGGCCCCGCCCGCGATCACGTCGCCGGGATCCTCCGTGTGCTTCTGCGAGACGGCGTCGAGCTGGGACGCGTTGGTGCGGCCCGCGAAGAGGTCGGCCTCGTGGTCGTCGAGCGACAGCGACAGCTGGCCACCCTGGAGCGTCGTGTCCTCGCCCAGCTCGTCGATCTTGCGCAGCGAGAGGACGATGCCCCGGCCCAGCTGCCGGTGCAGGTCACCCAAGGTCACCTGCCAGTCGTCGAGGTCGTAGCCGACCGAGATGCGCTCGAGGCGCGCGTCGTCCTGGTAGGCGGCGCTGGGGCGACCCTGGAAGAGCTCCGCGTCGATCTCGACGCTGGCGGTGAGCGCGCCGGCGTTGCCCGTGACGATCAGCCGCTCGAGCGCCGCGCCGTAGTCATCGTCGTCCGTCAGTCGGTTGCCGTTGTCGACGTGCCCCTCGAGCGCGAGGCGGTCGTCGAGCCGCAGCGCCGTGGGCTGGGCGGTGGCCACGCAGGGCAACAGGATCAGTCCGAGCGCCGCGTACCTCATGGGGCGGGCGCGGGTTCTTTCAGCAGCGCGATGACGCGGGCCTCGATGGCCGGCGGCTCGTCGGGCGAGAAGCCCTCGTGCTCGTGCGCGCGGCGCCCGGCGCGGTCAACGTAGAGGCTGAACGGCATCACGGCGCGCGGGTCGAGCCGCCGCACCACCTCGCCGTCGGGATCGAGCAGGACCGGCATCTGCAGGTTGCGCGTGCGGACGAAGCGGCGCACCTCGGCCTGGCTCTTGGGGCTGTCGGTGTTGATGGCCAGCACCACGAGCCCCTGCTCGCCGTACTTCTTCAGCAATGGATCGAGGAAGATCAGCTCCTGCTTGCAGGGCGCGCACCAGGTCGCCCAGAAGCTGATCAGGACGACCTGGCCGGCGTAGTCCGACAGCTTCACCTTCTTGCCGTCGAGCGTGCGCAACCCGAAGTCTGCCACCGGCGGGCGCTCCGCTGCGGGCTCGGTGGGCGCCTCGGCGGCGTGGGAGGTCGGCGTCCAGAGCAAGCCAACGGCCAGCAGCAGGGCCCGGATGGAGGGCGTGGTCACCGGGTTCGTCAAAGCCGTGCTCCCAAGATTGCGCGCAGGGTCGAGTCGTCGTAGCCCGTCATCAGCCGCTCGATCTCCATGGTCTCGAGGTCGACCAGCATGGTCATGGGCGTCAGGGCGCGGTCGTAGTAGTCGCCGAACTGAAAGGCCTCGTCGAGCACCACGGGGAAGCTCAGGCCGTAGCGCTGCTTCCAACGCACCACGCCCGACAGCTCGGCCGGATCATAGTCGTCGTTCTCGAAGTAGGCGACCATCACCACCAGGCCCCGCGCCTCGAAGTCCTGGTAGAGCGCCTGGAGCTTGGGCTGCTCCTCGCGGCACGCCGTGCACCAGCCGGCCGAGGTCGTCACCAGCAACAACTTCTGTGCGCAGGGCGCGTGCACGGCGCCGAGGTCGAGCGGCGTCCCGTCGGCCTCGGTGAAGGCCAGGTTGGCGATGATCGCGCCCTCACCAAGTCCGTAGGGACCGGGCGGGTAACTCGGCCGCTGATCGACGCAGGCGCCGGCGGCGGCCGCGTCCACGCCCACCCCCGCGTCGACGTCGGCGGCGGGCGCGGGGTCATCGCCCTTGGACG
>CALBMW010000938.1 GCA_937896275.1 uncultured Myxococcales bacterium | reverse complement strand
GGACCTGAAGCCCGACAACGTCCGGGTCGGGTCCTATGGCGAGGTCTACGTCCTCGATTGGGGCATCGCCGTCAGCCTGGGCGACAACCGAGACGGCCGCCTGCCCCTGGCGTGCGATGTGACCGAGCTGGCGGGCACGCCCTGCTACATGGCGCCCGAGATGCTCGAGGGCGACGGGGAGCGCCTCGGCCCGCGCACGGACGTCTACCTCCTGGGCGCGTTGCTCTACGAGGTGCTCTACGGCCGCCCGCCGCACGCGGGGACCACCGCGATGCAGATGCTGCTGCAGGTCGCCATCTCGCAGCCGCCCTTCGACGAGGGTCCCCCCGCCGAGCTGATCGCCCTCTGTCGCGCCGCGCTCGCCAAGGACCCCTCTGATCGGCCGCCTTCGGCCGAGGCGATCGGCACCGCCCTCCGCCGCCACCTGCGCCACCGCGCCGCGATCGACCTCGCCGACCGCGCCACCGCGCGCCTCACTGCGCTCGAGGTCGCCACCGACGGGGACGACGCGCACGTCCAGCGCGTGTTCGGCGAGTGCCGTTTCGGCTTCCGCCAGGCCCTCGAGGTGTGGCCCGAGAGCGAGGTCGCTGCCGCCGGGCTCGCGCGATCGCTGCGCTGGATGGCCGACCGCGAGTTGGCCCGGGGCCGGCTGGACGCGGCGCACGCCCTGTTGACCGAGATGACCGAGCCCGACCTGGACCTGCAACACCGGCTGACCGAGGCCACCGTCGCCTTCGACGCTCGCCGCGCCGCGCTCGAACACCTGCGCGACCAGCACGACGAGGGGCTCGGCCAGCGCACGCGCGCCTTCATCACCCTGATCTTCAGCGCGATCTGGGTCGCGACTCCCTTGAGCGGCCGCTTCCCCGCCCCCTTCCCGGTCGCGGTCAAGTACCAGGCCGTGCTGCTGGCGCTCACGGTCGCGCTTCTCTACTGGGCCCGCGATTCGATGAGCCGAACCGCCGTCAATCGCCGCGTCGCCGCGCTGCTCGTGTTCTCGTTGCTCGCGACCGTCGCGCTGCAGGGCATGTGCTGGGCGCTCTTGGTGCCCTTCGCCACGACGATCGCGCTCATCCCGTTCTGCTGGATGGTGCTGGCCGCGGCCGCGGCGCTGGCGGTCGACGTGCGCCTGTGGCCCACCGTCGTCGGCTACGCCACGGCGACCGCCCTCACGGCGGTCGCTCCCGACCTTCACCGTTGGATCTATGCTGCGGCCAACGGCATCCTCTGCGCGAACGGCCTGGCCATCTGGCACCCGCGCTCACCCTGGGCGCGGCGATCCGTCACCCCCCAAACGGCCATCACACCCGGTACAGGCGCCCCTGGCGCAGCGGCTCAATGACGCTGCCCTCGACGTCGAAGTCGTCGGGGTAGTGGATCAGCCGCATCTTGTCGCGCAGGGCCTCGGGCAGCGCCGCGAGACGTGCGTAGGGTGTGTGGGCGCCGTGGTTGGTCTCGTGGACGATCACATCGGCGTCGCCGAGCCAGTCGATCAGGCCGGGATCGAAGGCGGTGTCCGCCGAGTGCCCGAGGCGGCGGCCGCCCGCGGTGATGCGCAGCGCGAAGGTCGGGATGTGGTGCACCGTCCGGCGGCACTCGATCTCGAAGGGCCCCACCATGACGGGCGCTGCCTCGTCGAGCGCCACGTGGCTGAAGTAGTCGGCGAAGCCGAGCGGCGGCAGGTCCTGACCCTCGCCATCGATCAGGTGCTCCATGCTGACGGCCAGGTGCCGCGGCCACAGCGGCCCGGCCACCTCGGGGTGCGCGACCAGCCTGCAGGGGCGTTGCAGCACGAAGTGGCTGAAGTAGGCGAAGCCCTCGAGCCCGCTGACGTGATCGGCGTGCAGGTGGGTGAGCGCGACCGCGCTGAAGGTCGGCACGTCGAGGGCGAGCGGCGACTCGCGCATCATCTTTCGGATGGGATGCGGGCAATCGATCAGGAGCCACGCGCCGTCGGCCTCGACGGCGACGCAGGTGCTGTAGTAGCGCGAGGCGAAGGCGTCGCCGACGCCGAGCGGGACCAAGGTCATGGACATTCGGTGATCTCCTACGGTGCGCTCATCGGTCCGTCATACCAGCCCCCAGGCGGGCGCGCAGGTGCCGCGCCACGCTCGGCGGGCAGAAACCTTCGAGCGACTCTCCCCGGGCGGCCAGCGCCTTCAACCCACTGCTGCTCACCTCGGCCACGTCCTGCTCGGCGGGCAGGAGGATCGTCGTAATCTCGGGCGCCAGCACACGGTTCGCCTGGGCCAACTCGGTCTCGAAGCCCGCATCCGAGGCGCCGCGCACCCCGCGCACCAGGAAGCGCGCGGCGATGTTCCGGGCATACTCGACCACCAACCCTTCCACGCAATCCACGCTCACGTTCGGCATGGCCGAGACCACCTCGCGCACCATCTCGACCCTCTCATCGGGGACGAATAGGTAGGTCTTTTCAGGGTTGTGCGCGACGAGGACCCGCACGTGGCCGAACAGGCTCGCCGCCTGCCGGAGTACCGACACGTGCCCCAGCGTGATGGGGTCGAAGGACCCCGCGTAGACCGCGATGGCCATCAGATCACCTCCTGTCCATGGGCGGCCGGTGCCGCCGAGCGATGGTTCCGCGGCGCGCGCGCCCTGCCCCCGCGGAGCGCCGCCGCGCCCCAGGGCGTTGGCCCCGACGGCCTTCGACGCATGTTCCCGCATCGGGGGCGACGGCTCACGCCAGGACGCCCCGCGCCATGCGGCGCACCAAGCCGGCGGCCTCGCCCGGCGGCACGACGCCGGGCGCTGCCTGGGAAAGGTGGAAGGCGCCCTCGAGCGTGGCGAGCAAACCCGTCGCCACGAGCTCGGCGTCGTGGTCGGGACGACCGCTCGTGGCGCACACCGCGCGGACAGACTCCGCCAACTCGGCGCGGGCGCCGGCCAGGGCCTCGCGGTAGGGCGCGGCGACCGACGGCAGACGTTGAGCCTCGGCCCCGATCTGGGCCCAGCAGGCCGCCGCGGCGGGATCGGCGTCCGGGCCCAGCGCGGCCACCGCGTCGATGAAGGCGTCCAGCCGCGCCCAGTCGTCGCGCGCGGCGTCGAGGCGCTCGGCGTATCGGCGACGAAAGCGTTCCACCAGCCGCGCGACCAGCGCGACCAGCACCTCTTCCTTGCTCGCGAAGTGGTAGTGCACGAGCCCCGGCGCCAGCCCGACCGCCTTCGCGATGGCCGCCACGGACGCCCGCTCGAAGCCGCGCGCGGCCATCACCTGCTGCAGACCGTCGAGGATCTGGTCCCGTCGCTCGTCGGTGTTGGTGGGTCGCGCCATGTCCCAATATTGTTTGGTCATCCAACCAATAATCAACCCCGACGCGCGACGCAACGGGCGACCATCACGCAAGGCGCTGAAATTATTCGGAAATATCGGCCATATCGAAGACGAGGGTCCGGCCGCCGATCAGATCGGCGTGGCGCAGCAGACGGCCCGCGACGGGCACACCGTCGAGCGTCACCGACCGCACCGTCTGCGGGCGAGCCGCGGCGCCCGGAGCCTCGATGTGGAGCGTGCCGCCCCCCGGCAGGTCGAGGTCGGCGCGCGGGAACAGGGGCGGGCCGAGCACGTAGCGGTCGGTCCCGGCCAGGGGGTACAGGCCGATCGCCGAGAACAGGTACCAGGCCGACAGCGTGCCGCCGTCGTCGTTCCCCGGAAGCCCCGTCGGCGAGTCCGCATACAGCTTCGTCTGGATGGCGCGCACCCAGTGGTCCAGCCGCTCGGGGCGCTCGGCCCAGGCGAACAGCCACGCGGCGTGCAGATCGGGCTCGTTGCCATGCCAGTAGTAGGGATCGGGCAGGCTGACGTTGAGCGCCCGCGCCCCTCCGATGCCCGACCGCGCGAACAGGGTCTCGAGCGCGTCGCCCAGGGCCGCCGGCCCACCGAAGGCCTCGGTCAGCCCCTCGGGATCGTGTGGCGCGTAGAAGGCCCAATGCCACGCGGTGCCCTCGACGTACTGCTCGTCGAAGCTTCGGTCCGCGCGACCCAGATCAACCATCGTGCCGTCGCGCATCCTGTTGCGCATGAAGCCGGTCTCGGGGTCGAAGACGTTCCGCCAGTTGTTCGCCCGTGCCCGGTAGCGGGCCGCGTCAGCGTCCCGGCCCAGCAGGTCGGCCAGGTTCGCCAGCGCGCCGTCGTCGTAGGCGAACTCCAGCGTCGACGAGACGGCCCGATGCCCCGCCTCGTAGGGCACGTAGCCCAGCGACAGGTAGTCCTGCATGCTGCCGCGCCCGCCGAAGCCGCTGCCGGCGGGGATGTGATCGTCGGCGGTGCGCTGCAGCAGGTCGAGCGCGTGGTCGTAGTCGACGCCCAAGACGCCCTTGAGGGCCGCGTCCGCGAAGACGATGTCGGCGCTGGTACCGATCATCCCCCCTGTGTAGCTGACGGCGGCCGGCCAGCGCGGCACGACGCCGCCGTCCTCGCCCATCGCCATCAGCGAGCGCAGGCAGTCGCGCTGAAGGGCGTGGTCGGTGAGCGAGAGCCAGGGGTGCAGGGTGCGGAAGGTGTCCCACAGCGAGAGATCGGTCACGTAGCCGAAGTCGTCGGCGGTGTGCACCTCGCCGTCGAGCCCGCGGTAGCGGCCGTCGTACCCGCTGTAGCGGGTGGGCATGCGGTAGACGTCGTAGAGCGCGGTGTAGAAGGTGCGCCGGAGCGCCCGGTCACCCCCCGCCACGCGTACTGGCGCCAACCGCGCCGCCCAGGCCTCGCGCGCCTGCGCCGCCACGGCCTCGAAGCCGCGATCGTCCACCTCGGCGCGGTGAACGCGCGCGGAGTCGAGGTCCACCGGCGACAGGCCCACGGTGAGCGCGACCTCGGGCGCGTCGAAGGACAGGACGACGCCGCGCTCCTCGCCAAAGGCCCAGTCGCGCCAGGCGCTCGGCGGCGGATCGGCGCGGATCGAGAAGAACAGCACATAGGGCCGGGTGCGGCCGGTGTAGGCGCCGCCATGGTCGATGCGACCCTCGAGGCCGTCGGCGGTCGCGACGACCTCGGTGACGATGGGCCGGTCGCTCAGCCGCGCGGCCACGTCGATGGCGAGGTGACCGCTGCCGTCGGCGAACACATAACGGTGAACGCCGGCCATGGCGGTGGCGGTGAGCTGAACCTCGACCTCGGGCGCGCCGAGGGTCGCCTCGTAGACGCCGGGGCCGGCCTGCTGGGACACAAAGGGCGCCAGCGCGTTCCAAGGCTCGGCCACGTCGGCGGCCGCCACGGGCAGCACGCTCAGGTTCCCGTAGTCCTCGACACCGGTGCCGACGAAGTGAAGGTGGCTGAAACCACGGCAGTCCGGATCGTCGGCGTAGTAGCCACTGAAGTGGTTGAAATATGGATGGATTCCGTTGCGGCTGGTGTCGGGCCCCAGCTTGACGAGGCCGTTGGGTACCTGGGCCGCCGGGGTCAGCGCCGCGTAGCCGAAGCCCACCCCGCCGGTGCCGATGAAGGGATCGACGGCGTCGAGGGCCTGCTCGATCGTGATCGGCTCGGGGGGTGGCGACTGCGCCGCGTCCGGAGCGGGCGCCCCGTCCGGCGCCGCGCCCGCCGCGTCGACGGGCGGCTCGGCGAGGGCGTCGGGGCCCGTCGCCGAGGCGTCCACGCCCACCGATCCCGCGTCGGGTGAAGGAACGGCGCCCTGCGGACTCGCGTCGTCGCAGGCCGGGAGAGCCAGGAAGGAAAGTAGCGTCACGAAGGACGGCAGCAGGATGCGGGCGCGCATCGGGCCACACTAGCCGGACGGGGGCTCGGGTGCCACGCCCGGATTGCGAGGACATGACCAAAGGGTCGCGCGCGGCCCTGCGGACGCGATGGCGGCTACCAGCGGACGCGCACCCACGCGCCGCCCAGCGTCGGACCCAGCGAGACGGCCTCGTCCTCGGGGAGCACGAGCAGGGTGACGCCGGCCGCCGTCAGCGCCGCTCCCAGGCCGAGGCCTGTCCAGGCGAGCGCGTTCTGCGTGCCGAAGTCGTCCTCGAGTGCGGCGTGGCGGTTGCGCGAGATGCCTCCTTCGCTCGCCTGATCCGCGGCATCGCTGGCCTTCGCATAGAACACGACGCCCGCGGCCACGGACGCCACCCCCGCGCCCACGAGGGACCATCCCAGGAGGCCCCGACCGCTGACCCCTGGCTCGGCGGCGGCACCCACGGCTGGCTCCACCACCTCGGTCCGCAGCACCTCGAGGGTGACGTCGACCGCCCCGGAGCCACCCTCGGCGACCTCGACCTCACGGACTGCCTGTCTGTAGCCATCGGCCTCCAGGCGCAGCACGTGGTGACCCGGCGCCAGGCGCAGGGTCAACGGGGCACGCCCTGCGCTCGCCTCCTGGTCCACGAAGATCTGCGCGCCCTCGGGCGTGGTCGTGACCAGCACCGCGCCCCGCTGCCGCTCCAACTCCTTGCTCAGCGCGCGGATGAAGCCGTCGACGGCCGGGCGGTCGTCGGCCTGGGGGCTCAGGACGAGGTACTGGCGGTAAGCCTCGATCGCGCGGTCGAGTTGGCCGGCGCTCTCGAGGGAGCGAGCCAGGTTGTAGGCCAGGCGCGCCGATCCGGGCACCAACTCGAGCGCCACCCGAAACTCCTGGGCGGCCAGGGCGAAGCGCCCTTGCTGGAACAGTTCGATGCCCCGCTGGTAGCGCAAATCGGCAGCGGGTGGGGCGTCGGGCCCGAGCGTCTGGGCGCCGAGTGGCGCCGAGAGCAACAGGAGCGCGGCGACGACGACAATCCTCACTTCAACACACCCTTCGCAGGTCCGGGCTGCGCCGCCGGTC
>CALBMW010000937.1 GCA_937896275.1 uncultured Myxococcales bacterium | reverse complement strand
CGCGCGCATCTGGTTTCCATACCTCGATCCGCTGACCGCGGGCTATTGGGTGGTGTTCGCGCTGCCCGAGGACCACCGTCGCCTGCACCTGCGCATCGCCGGCCCCCCGGCGGTGATCGATCTGGCCTGGGAGACCCGCTGATGCAGCGTGAGTGCACCGTCGAGGCCGTGGACGGCACCAGCCTCTACTACACCGTCGAGGGCGAGGGACCGGTCGACTTCGCGCTCGCCGACGGCATCGGGTGCGACGGGTTCATCTGGCGCTACCTCGAGCCCATGCTGCTCGAGCGCGGCCGGGTGCTGCACCTGCACATGCGCGGGCATGGCCGCAGCGCCCTGCCCGCCGAGCCCGCGCGCATCTCGATCCCCGATCTGGCCGACGATTGGGGCGCGGTCTTCGCGGCGTGCGGCACGCGGCGCGCCATCGTCCTGGGGCACAGCATGGGGGTGCAGGTGTCGCTCGAGACGTGGCACCGTCAGAGGGCCTACGTGGCCGGCTTGGCGCTCCTGTGTGGCAGCTTCGAGAACCCGGTCGGCACCTTTCACGACGGCCCGATGCTGCGACGCGCGTTGCCCGTGCTGCAGGGCGCCGCGCGCCTCGGGGGGCGGGCGCTCGAGCGCGCGTGGAACCGCCTCGTGCGGCTGCCGATGGCCTTCCACGTCGCCCGCATCACCGAGATTCACCCCGATCTGACGCGGCGCCGGGACTTCGAGCCCTACCTCGACCACCTCTCGGCGATGAACCCGGCCCTCTTCTTCCAGATGCTCGGCGAGGCCGGCAGCCACAGCGCGCGCCCCTACCTGCAGGACATCGACGTGCCGACGCTGGTGGTGGCGGGTGCGGACGACCGGTTCACGCCGGCGCGGCTGTCGGACGAGATGGCCGAGCGCATCGGGCTGGCCGAGCTGCTCACCTGCCCCGAGGGGACGCACACCGCGCCGCTGGAGCACCCGACGCTGATCAACCTTCACGTGGGGCGGCTGATCGACGCGGTCCTCCTTCGCGAGGCGCCGCCGGCACCCAAGCGGCGCCGGCGCGCCAAGGCGCCTCCACCGGTGCCCTGAGGCGTTGCCCAGCAACCCTCCGCCTGCCGCTGAGCGCCGCTGAACGCCCCGTCAGTCGTCGTCGTAGAAGATGGTCTCGCGACGGCGCTCGACGAAGGACTGGATGCGGCTGAGCACCGCCGGCGCCAGCTCCTCGAACTCGATGCCCATACCGAGCGGCATCGGGGACACCGCCTCGGGCTCGCGCAGCCACCGCACGACGCCGCGCACCTCGATGGGATCCGGGCGATCGTCGAGGGTGAACGTGAACTCGACCCGGGTGCCGAGGGGGTGCAGGTGGCTCGTCGCGATGAACAGCCCCCCCTCCGAGATGTTGTGCGTGAAGCCGGTATAGAAGTTGTGGTCGCTCCCCGCGTGGAGCTCGACCTCGAGCTCGACCGGCAGGCGATCGTAGCGGCGCTTGTCAGCCGTCATGAAGGGGTCCTATCAGCTCGTGGGTGAGGTCCTGTTCGGCCGGGCCGGCTGCCGACTTGAGCGAAGGACACGCGCACAGCGGGGCTGGGACGCGTGAGACACAGCCCGTGGGTCACCGGCAACCCATCAGTCAATCTCGACCTTGAAGAGCTGTTGCCCCAGCAACAGCAGATCGCCGGGCGCGACGAGACCCTCGCCCTTGATGCGCAGGTAGGTGCCGTTGGTGCTGTCCAGATCGGCGAGGAAGTAGCGCCCGTCGCGCGTCGAGATCTTGGCGTGCGCCCCGCTCACGAAGCCGTCCTCGTTGAAGACGACATCACCGCGCTCGCGACCGACGAACTCCTCGGGCTTGCGAAGCACCCACACCGCGGCCGTCGTATCGATCGCCACGATCGTCGGCATCCGGCCCCAGGCCCCCCGCACGGGCGAGCCCATGACCGTCGTGCCGTCCCCGGCGCCGGGCATCACCGGCCGCACCTGGCTCATCTCTTCGAAGCGCAGCAGCTGCTGGCCGATGCGGAACATGTCCCAGTGGAACAGCTCGACCTCGGCCTTGATGCGGAGGAAGACGCCGTTGAGGCTGCCCTCGTCGCGCACGAAGAGCTGCCCCTTCACGAAGAAGAAGGTCGCATGCCGCGGCGACAGGAAAGGATCCTCCGAGAAGAGCGACGACGGGTGCGAGCGCCCGAGCGTGGTCTCGCCGGGGCCCACGGGGAAGGTCGCGCCCTCGCTGCCGTCGGGGTGAATCAGCACCAGGCGCGCGGGCGCCTCCCCCACCTCGTGCGCGGGCGGCACGAAGGCGTCGGGCGCAGCCCGGTCGGCCTCATAGCGAGAGCCGCACACGCCGCAAAACTTGAAGCCGTCGGGCACGACCGCCCCGCACGAACCACACAGGCGCCCCTCGACCGAGGCCGCGGGTCCGGCCGCCAGCGGCGTCGGTCGGGCCGAGAGGCGCGGCACGCCCGTCGAGGGCGCGGGCATGCCCTTGAGCGACGCGTCGAGGAAGTCTCCGCTGCGCCCCGGCTCCTCCGCGCCGTCCTCGGGGGCCTCGTCCCTCAACACCTCGAAGGGCAAATCAACGCTCGCTGCGCCGCCCTGCGACGACGCGGGCGGCGCGAGCAGGGCTTGGGGGTGGTCGGTGCCACCCCGCGCGACCACGCCCACGTCCATGGCCGGCGTCGGCTGGTCGAGCACGTCGAAGGGCATGTCGTGGTCGGCCGCCTCGGCGCTGAGCTCCCCGATGGGCGAGGTGGTCGTCCCGCCGTCACCGGTATCGAAGGTCGGCACGTCGCCCATCAGCGTCGGCGTGGCGTCGGCGTCCGCCGTCGGTCGAGTGGTGAAGCCGGGCGCGTCCACGACCTCCGGCGGGTGCAGGGACACCACCCGCGGCCGCGCGACCGCCGCCGGCACCACCGTCGGGACCGGCACGGGCATCACCATCGGGCGCGGCTTGGGCGCCGCCGTCGCCTTCGAGATTTCGGTCCCGCAGCCGAGGCAGAACTTGTAGTGGTCCTCGTTCTCGCGGCTGCAGTTCGGACAGATGATCAAGCCCAGCCTCCCGAAGGTCGGCGCGCGGGGGCGCGACGACACGATCGAATCCGATCAGTTCGTCGTGATCTCCACCCGCAGCAGCTGCTTGCCCAGGAACAGATAGTCGCCGTGCGTGAGCTCGCGCTGGCCGTGGATGCGCACGTACGTGCCGTTGCGGGACTGCAGGTCGGTGATGGTCGCCCCCTGAGGGGTGAAGTCGATGCGGCAGTGGCGCCCGCTGATGAAGCGGTCATCGACGAAGTTCACGTCGCACGCCTCGCGCCCCACGGTGACGCTGTCGCCCCGCACGAAGTGGCAAAGACCGGACCTGCCGCCCTCGAAGAGCTGGGTGAGGCGGTAGGTGCGTGCTGGGCGCGGGCTGGCGAAGAAGTGGGTGTGATCCGACGAGACCGTCTGACCGCCCAGATCGCCCATCTCGACGCGCAGCAACTCCTCGCCGGCGAGGAACACGTCGCCGTTGCGGATCGCGGTGGGCTCGCGGATGCGCGAAAATATGCCGTTGAGGCTGCCCTCGTCCCGCACGAACAGGCGGCCCGCGTCATAGAAGAAGTTGGCGTGGCGCGGCGAGAGGTAGTTGTCCTCGGGGAACAGGATGGCCCCCGCCTTGCGGCCGGCAAGGTGCTCTGCGGCGTTGAGGTGGTAGCTCACGCCGTCCATCCCCTCACCGCGGATGAGGATCAGCTTGGCCTTGCCGAGGGTCTGCATCGCGCCAAAGAAGGCGGTCTGCCCGACGCCCTCCGGGGGCACCGGCTGCCCCTGCATCGGGTGTCCGCACTTGCCGCAGAAGCGGTGCGCGACGGGAACGTCGGCCGCGCAGTTGCTGCACGGGACGGTGGACATGCGCTTCTCCACCCCAGTCAGGCTTCACAGGCGTTATAGATGCGTCCCGGGCCGGTGGCAACTTCATCCGGGGCGCCGTCGGGGGCGCCGGGGCCGCCTCGGGCATTCGACGTCGGCGGGGGCCGCACGCGGCCGCCGAACAAACGCGGGAGGTCCGGTGGTGCGCTTTGCTTGGCTGTGGATCGGGCTCGTGATGACGGCATGGGGCTGCACCGACGAGCGGACGGTCGATCCGGCCGAGGCGCCGGTGACCGACGTCGCGGTCTACACGCGGCGGCCCGACGATGGCGGGCGGCCGCCACGGGACGCTGGCGTCGACGGCTCGCAGAGCGGTGAAGACGCCACGCCGCCTGGGGCGTCTGAATAGGTGTCTCCGGGGAACGTCCCGGCGCGCCGGCGCCCCCACGGGTGCCGCCCATCTGGAGGGATTGCCGTGAGAATTCGGGCTCTGCTGCTCTCGATCGCTCTGCTCCCCCACCCCGCCGGGGCGGCCGAGCCCTCCGTCCTGGATCTGTTGACCTTTCAAACCGGCGACGCCGACACCTGGGAGCGGCTGCACCGCACCAGCGACAGCCTGCCGCTCAGCCTCGACGAGTTGGAGCGCCTCGCCGCGGCGGGGATCGGCGACGCCACCCTGCGCGAGTTGATGCGCACCCGGCGCGTGCTGGCCACCGCCGACGCCGACACGCTGGTGCGCATGAAGAAAGCGGGCGCATCGGACGACGCGCTCGCGGCGCTCTCGGCCTATGCCTTTCCGCCCAACGATCACCTGACGCTGCGCGTGGATCTCGACGTGGCTTCGCCCGACTCGGTGCGCGAGGCGCCCTTCCTCTATCTGGAGGTCTGGCACGCGGATCTGGGGCGCGCCGAGGCCTTCCTGCACGCCGATCTGCGCGGCCTGCAGCGCCGCGGGCTGGGCGTCGACGTGGTGCGCGACCGAAGCGATCCCTTGCTGCACGAGACCGTGCGGTCGGTTCACTTCACCGGTGACGTGCCCAGCCGCCACGCGGGCAAGCTGCAGGTGCGGGTGCTGGTGTCGAAGCGCGCCGGGCTGCGCACCCTCGCGGGCCTCGATCCGGTCGAAGCCGCCCGCGTCCGCACCTTCGACGTCGACTACCCGGGTGTGTCCCTCGATCATCGCTGCGCGCTCGGCCTCACGCTTCGCCGGGACAGGGTGCTGAAGGACACCTATACTCTCGCGGACAGCCACCTCCAGTGCTGGTGGGACTGAGCCGAGGAGACGCGCAGGGGCATGGGAGTGGGAGTGGGCGTGGGAGTGGGAGTGGGAGTGGGAGTGGGAGTGGGAGTGGGAGTGGACGCCGTCACGGTGGACACGCTGCTGGAGCGGGTGTCACCCGACAACGACGAGCTGGTCGAGCGCTGGGTCGACGCCCTTCGTCGCGCGGGCGGCGTGTACGTGAGCGTGGGGGACGACGGGCTCCGCGTCACCGCGCGGGGCACCGTCCGCCTGCTGCACCAGATGCTTCGAGCCGGCGACCTGCCCACGGAGGACGTGCGGCGCTACGTCGATCCCCCCCAGTACCGAAACCAGCCGCTCGATGAGTTCCTGCTCGCGAGCATGCTGGTCGACCGCGCGCTGCGCGACTACCTCTACGAGGTGGCGGGCGACGCGCGGATCGCGGCGGCGGCCATGGCCCGCGTCGATCCGCTGCTCGCGACGGGCATGCTCCAAGTGGTGCGGCTGCGCCAGCGACGGATGAGCGCGGGGCAACTGCTGGCCGATCTGGGCCGCCTGTTCGGCGACGCACGGCGCAGCGACGACCTTTACGGCCGCGTCGCCGAGCGCATCGCCGCCGAGGCCGGCTGCGAGCTGTGCCTGATCTGCTCCGTGGATCCGCATCAGGTCGAGGTGCTCGGCGCCAGCCTGGGCCCGCAGCTCCTCGGGTTGCACGGCGAGCTCACCTTGCCCCGCGATCAGGCCCGCTGGCTCGACACGCTGACCGACGCGAACGAGCTCGTGTTGCGAGGCGAGGGCGAAGGGCTGGTCGCCCGCCTTGCGCGAGCGGGGTGGCGGCGCGCGACGTTGCGCTCGCTGGTCACCCACGGGCACCTGGCAGGCGTGGTCATGCTGGCCCAGCGATCGAGTGACGCGATGGCCGGCCGCCACGCCGATCTGCTCGAGGCGCTGGCCCCGTTGCTCGCCGCGCAGATCAGCTTGAGCCGCCAGCGCGATGACCTGCTGCAGGCGGCCGCCGCCATCGACGAGCTCTTCGACGCATCACCCAACATGATGTGCGTGCTCGATCGCCTGGGCCGCATCGAGCGCACCAATCAGCGGTTCCGCAACGAGATCGGGGTGCCGGGCGATCTGGTGGGCATGCCGCTGTCCTGGCTCGTGCATCCCGCCTGGGTCGACCGTTTCGAGCAGCTCTGGCAGCGGATCGTGACCGAGGGGCACGTTGATCAGGAGCGCGTCGATCTCATCACGGCGAGCACCGAGCGCCTGCCCCTGGCCTTCGAGGCCCACTGGCTCAAAGAGGCCGGCGGCACGCACCGCCTGTGCATGGTGGCGTTGTGGAACGTCTCGGCCCACGTGGAGCGCGAGGCGCGCAGCCGGCAGCGTATCGACGACCTGAGTCAGTTCGCCCACCACGTCGCTCACGACCTCAAGGCGCCGCTGCGGACGATCGCCGGCTTCACGGCCCTGCTCATCGACGGGCTGCCCCAGGGTGCCAACGCCGAGCTGGCCGTCTACGGTGCCCGCATCGAGTCGGCGGCCGAGCGCGCCGGTGACCTGGTGACCGGCCTGCTCCAATTCGCCCAGAGCACCGAGAGCGATGGCAGCCGCAGCCAGGTCGTGACGCTGAGCCACCTGCTCGACGACGTGTGCGAGCAGCTGGCGGGCGACCTCGAAGCTCGCCACTGCGTGCCCATCATCGTCGAGGACGACAGCGCCATCCTCGGGCACACGGTGTCGCTCGCCACCCTGCTCGGGAACCTGGTGGGCAACGCGCTGCGCTACAGCGACGGGGACGCCCCGCGCATCGACGTGGGCGTCCACGCCGAGGCCCCCGGCTGGTGCTCACTGTGGGTGGGCGACGCGGGCCCCGGCATCGCGCTCGAGCACCAGGACGAGATCTTCGGGCTGTTCCGGCGCGGAGCCACTGACAAGCCGGGCACCGGCGTGGGCCTCGCGGTGGTTCGGCGCATTGCCCGCGCCCACGGCGGCGAGGTGACGGTCGAGAGCGCCCTCGGCGTCGGCAGCACCTTCCGAGTCCGCCTGCCCACGCCCTGAGCGCCTCCCCACGCGGTCGGCAGCTCCGGGGGGGCAGCGTGCCTGCGCGATGGACGCCCCGGCGCCCCTTGCAAAGCCGGCGCGCCCGGTGCACCCTCGCCGCGGTTCGAGGCAGAGAGAGACAGCATGCGGAACGGCTTCATCGCCGCCTGGCTGGCGCTCCAGATCGCGCTACCCCTGAACTACTATCTGAGCGATGACCGCTACGACGAGCGCTTCGCGTGGCGCATGTTCTCTCCGGTGCGGCTGGCCGGCTGCCAGGTCCGCGCGTACGACGCGACCGGCGGCGCGAAGCGCCCCATCGATCTCGCGCGCGACCTGCACGTGGTCTGGATCAACCTGATGAAGCGGGCGCGCCTGCAGGTGATCGAACACTGGTCCGGTGATTGGTGCGCGGCGCGCCGCACCGAGGGTGCCGATCCCGTCCTGCAGGTCGACCTCCGCTGCGACGCGCCCGACGTCTCGGCCTGGGCCATCTGCGCCGGCGGCCCCCCCGCGGCCGCTGGGGTGCCGGCGGTCTATGCCCGGAGCCCCCTGTGCGCCGACACCCCCGAAGCGTGCTTCGCCCGTGAGTGCGGGGACCGGGACGCCGCGCGCTGCTTCACCGCCCGCTGCCAGCGCGCCCCGCTCGATCCGGCCCTCAACCTGTGCGCGCCGGGGGCGTGGGACCCATGAGCGCCTGGGATCGCTACTGGCACGACTTCGCGGTCGAGCGGCCGCGCCTGGTGGCGCTGCGGGTGGCCTTCTTCGGCCTGCTCGCCTTCGATCAGTGGCTGGTCATGCTGTCGCACGCGCCGCGCTACGGCGTGGGCGGCTTCAACGTCACCCAGATCGACTGGCTCGACCGCTTCGTCCCGCCGCCGACCGCCGCGATCGTCACGGCGCTGTGGCTGGTGGGCGGCTTCCTGGCCATGCGCGCCGCCCTGGGCGTGGCGGTGCGGCAGTCGGCCATCGGCCTGATCGCGTGCTACGCGGGCGTCTACTTCTGGTGCCAGGCCGACAGCTACCAGCACCACTACCTGGTGAGCCTGCTGCTGATCATCGCGAGCTTCGTGCCCGAGCATGCCTGGGGGGGGATGGACGGCGGGGGGGCCGGCGCGGCGTCGGACGCGTCGGCGGCGCCCCCGGTGGTGAAGCACTGGGCGCTCCGCCTCTTCTACGTGCAGATCGCCTTCCTCTACTTCTGGGCCGCCATCGCCAAGGCCGACGCGGTGTGGCTGAGCGGCGCGACCATCGACCGCCTGACGACCTCGCCCGAGGTTCGCGCCCTGTTGGCCCGGGCGGCCGGTCACCTCGGCATCGAGCCCGCCTCGATCTACCCGGCGGCGGCCTGGTCGGTGCTGCTCGGCGAGCTCTTCGCCGCGGCCGCCTTCCTGTGGCGGCGGCTCTGGCTGCCGGCCCTGCTCATCGTCCCGCTGTTCCACATCGGCGTCGAGGTGCTCGAGTTCGACATCGAGTGGTTCAGCTACTACATGCTCGCCTTCGACGCGATCCTGCTGACCCCGCCCCGGCTGCTCGCCGCCCTCTGGCGTGGTGCGCGCCGACTCTCCGCGCCCCTCGCCCGCGGCTGGGCTCGCCTCGCCGCGCCGCGGGCCACGAGCGCGGATCTCACGATGCTCTACGCAGGCGCGGCCGCCCTGCTCGCGGGCCTCGTCGCGCACGAGCAGCCCTTGGAGGGGGCCGGGCTCGTGGCGGGGGGGGTCGCCGCGGCGACGCTGATGGGCCAGTGGCCCTGGCCGCGCCCGGTGACGCGCCCGCAGCTGCGCGCGGTGATCCACGTCGCGTCGGCCGCCGCCCTGCTCATCGCGCTGCGTTCGAGCGACGTGCCCTACGACAACTACCGCCTGTGGGGGGGCGAC
>CALBMW010000936.1 GCA_937896275.1 uncultured Myxococcales bacterium | reverse complement strand
CGGGTGTCGACGAGCACCGCCGCGCCCCCCTGCGCGCCGAGCTGCACGGTCGCCGCGACGCGGCCCGCTCGGCGCTGCTCGATCACCTCGACAGCGCGGCCCAGGCCGAGACCCTGGCGGCCTACACCGACGCGCTGGCCTGTCTCGACGTCCCCGAGGTGCAGCCAAACACTCTGCAGGATCTCGCAGGGCAGCAGGTCGCGGCACGCCTCGACGCGGTCCTGCAAGCCGGGCGCCCCCTCGGTCGCCGCAGCCCGGCCGCTGACTTCCACGCGTTGCGCAAGCTCTGCAAGCGCCTGCGCTACACCGCCGAGTTCGTCCGCGACGTCGCGCCGGAGGCGCTCGGCGGCCTCGTCGACCACCTCAAACTGCTCCAGGACTTGCTTGGCGCGCACCAGGACGCGACGGTCGGCCATGATCTGGTGGGGCGCATCGCGCGCCGCGACACGGTCCGTGGGAGCGCCGTGCCCGCGCTGCGCAGAGCGTACCGCAAGGCGGCCGCCGAGCAGCGGGCGGCCTTCAAGGCCTGTTTCGCCCAACTCGACGACCCTGCCTGGCACGCGGAGCTGGCGGCGGCGCTGGGCTCGCCGGGGTCCCCCGAGTGAAAGTTGCCCGCGACCGGGGGCTGGCCTGATCATCGGCCGGTGCGTGGCCTGCTCATCGTCCTCATGCTCACAGGACCGGCGCTCGCGGCACCGGCGCTCGGCGCGCCGCGCGCGGAGATCGACGCGGCCGCGCGCGTCCTTGCGGGCCTGCCCCCGTGGGCGCCCTCGCGCTTCACGGCCGCTCTCGGCGAGGCCGACCACTGGGCCCGGCATCGCCGCTGGATGGATCGGCGCTGGGATCGCTTCGATCAGGCGACCGTCGAGCCTCTGCGTCGCTGGGCGGTCACGGAGCTTGGCGGGGACACCCCCCGGGTGGTCTTCTATCCCTTCGGCGGACCCGACATCCTCAACGCGCGGCTGCTCTTCCCGCAGGCCACGACCTACTTGCTCTTCGGCCTCGAGCGCATCGGTCGTCTGCCTGACGCGACGGCCCCGCCCCGCGCCGTGGTGCACGCGCTCGTCGCGGTGCGCCGCGCGGCACGCGCCCAGCTCGGCCTGAACTTCTTTCGCACGCGCGAGATGCACGCCGAGCTGGCAGCCAGCGCCTACGCCGGGGTGGCCGGCCTGATGCTGCTGCAGTTGGTGCGAAACGGGGACGAGATCGTCGACGCGCAGACCGGCTTCGTCGCCATCGACGGGACCTTCGCCGCCGCCGATCCCGCGCCGCCCGACCGTCCGGCCGCGCTGCGCGTGCGCTTCCGCGCGGCGAACGATTCCACGCTTCGGACGGCCCTCTTCGTGCGCGGCGACATCTCGGATCGCGCCTGGTCGAGCACCTTGGGGCTGCCCCACCTGGTGCTGCGCGCAGGGCCGGTGGCCACGCTGGTCAAGGCGGCCAGCTACCTGCTCTACGAGCCCGAGTTCGACGACGTTCGGAGCACCATCCTCGCCCGCAGCACCCTGGTCGTCACCGAGGGTTCCGGCGTCCCGGTCCACTTCTTCGAGCCGGATCGCTGGTCACGGGCGGCCTTCGGCAAGGTCACCCGCCCGATCAAGGGGTTCGCGCGCCGCTATTGCCTCGACGACCTCGCCGCCGTCGCCCGCGGCGGCTCGTCCGCGCCGCTCGCCTTCAGCTTCGGCTACCGTCACCGCCCCGGCACGTCCCACGTGTTCGTCGCCCGCCGAAAGCCCGGCTGGCCGCTGATGGAGCCGACCTTCGATCGCGCCGCGCGGCGCGGCATCCAGACCCGCTGCCGCGCGGGCGTGACCCGGGTCGTGGTCCAGCGGTAGGTGCACCGCGACGCCGAGCGATTCTTCGGGCGGCGTGGCCGCGGCCTGTGGCGCGAAGCCCCCGCAGGCTCGTCCCTGGCCGCACGGACCGCGCGCAGCTGAGACGGCTGGGCACGATCTCGAGTCGCTCGTCTTGGCCCCCACGGCTGCCCAGGGCGTGAAGAAGTGCCCGACACCTCTGCCTGAAGAAGTGCCTGACACCTCTGCCTGAAGAAGTGCCTGACACCTCTGCCTGGCCAGATGCGCAGCACGTCGGGCTCCTTCCAGTCGTCGTCGCCGGTGTAGCGGAGAAGCCAGATGCCGTAGGTCCCCGCGCAGCCGGTCGGAGGCGGCGCGTCCACCGAGTGGGCCCCGACGTCTGCCGGGGCGCCGCCGTCGACCGCGGCGTCGTCTCCGTGCGTCGAGCAGCCGGGGGCGACCGCAAGGAGCGTGAGCGCTGCGATTCGAGGGTTCAGGTGCATCTCGTGACTCCTGCATGACGCGTCGCGCGGCTTCGAGCCGACGGCCGAAGGGACCCACGACCTCGAGCGGAGCAGCGCGTCGCGTGTACCGCGCCGCGCGGTGGGCGGGGCCCCGCGGTTGGACTCGCCCGCGGAGCGATCGACCAAGTCTCGCGCGGCTGACGCGCTCCTTGGAGGCGGAGCAAGACCAACGCCAAGGCCAACACCCACCCCATCCCGCCGGGGTCGCTCCAGGTCCCCGACGCTGCCCGGCACCCATCGGACCCGGTCCCGTCCAGGTCGCCACCCTGCTCCCGATCGTCGGCCGGGCCCGCGCCGACGTCTCGCGGTGGACCGTCGCAGCTACTCGACCCCCTGCTCCGCCTCCCACGCACCGCCTCGACATCAGGGCACGGCCAGCGTCGAGTCCCAGCCCCAGGCCGCGTCGAAGAAGCCTGCGGCGCGGCCGCCCTCGGGCGACCAGATCAAGAAGTCGGGCAGCAGGCCGCGCGAGCTGAAGGGCGCCACCCGGTAGAGCAGCGACTCCTCGCCGAGGGTGCTGGACAGCACGGCCGACAGGTGCCCGGCCTCGGGGAACACGAACAGCAGCGCAGATTGGGGAAAGCGCGTCGTCCCGAGGCGGATCTCGAGGTCGTCCCACGCCAGCGGCCACCCGAGATCGGCCACCAGGTCGGGCGCCCCGCCCAGGTGGATCAGGTTGTACTCGGTCCGCAGCGCGTCGGTGAGGCGCGAGGTCGGCAGCGCGCAGGCGTGGCCGTTGCCGATCACGTTCCAGAGAGAGGTGTAGTAGGCGGCGACCGCGGCCAGCGTGGGTCGATCGTCGGGGTAGACCAAGCAGAACGGGCGGTAGAAGACCTCGTGGAAGGGCCCGTTCACCTTGGGTCGCTTGCCGGCCTGCGGTCCCACCGGCATGGGGCCGTCGACGACGTCCATGGCCGCGCCGTCCACCACCACCCGCGCGACGCCCTTGGCCCGTAGCACCGCGCCGTCGAGCACCATGCTGCGCACGTTGTCGGTGTCCAGCCGCACGGTGTCCCCGCCCTCCGGCATGGAGTGGATCTCGAGGTCGCGCAGCGGCGTCTCCGCCGAGCGCAGGTGGACGTAGGCGTGATCGGGGTTCACCTGCACGCCGGCCGAGACGTAGTCGAAGGTCAGCTCGAAGGGGTCCAGGCGGCGCTCGTGCATCAAGTCGAAGAGGGGTGGCCAGTCCACGCAGTCGGCCCCCGGCGCGGCGTCGCCGTCCCACCAGTGGCCGGCTCCCCGCTCCTCGTGGTAGTGCGCGTCGTCGGTCACCGCCGAGGACGCGGCGAAGTTGTCGCGCCCCTCCCGCACCGGCACGTTGTCGTCGGCGCTGCCGTGGATGATGTAGATCGCGCGGCGAGCCAAGTTGCCGATGTAAGTCAGCGTGTCGCTCGACGCCGCAGCACGCCCGAAGACGCTGCTGGGGCGGGTCGAGCCCTGGTAGCTGTAGAACGACATCCAGCCGGCGCTCGGCCCCACGACCGCGAAACGACCCGGGTGGAGGATGCCGAACTGCCACGTGCCGTGGCCCCCCATCGAGTGCCCCGTGACGTGGACCATGGTCGGGTCCACCGCGAAAGTGCGCATCGCGTCGTCGAGCGCGTTGAGCCCCTGCAGTTGGCCCCAGACCTCCCAGTCGAAGCCGAAGGGGCGTCGGTTGGTGGGGGCGATGACATAGGCCCAGTCCTTCTTCGAGTAGGCCTGCGCCTGCCCGATGCCTTCGACGCCCGCGCCGTGCAGCGACAGCACCAGGCCGTAGTCGCGCTGCGGATCGAGGTCGCTGGGCGGCTGCACACCGTAGTACTGCACAGAGTGGTCGACGGGCGAGACGAAGGTGCGCCGATAGGGCGCCTCGGCCCGCACCGTGCGCAGCTCGACCGTCCGCTCGTAGCTGTGCTCCAGATCCGGCGATTCGATGCGCAGCCGCACGGGGATGACTTCGCCCGCGGGCTCACCCTCGGGGGGGTCGTCGAAGTCCGCGAAGGGCTGCTTGGGCGCGATCGTGAAGCCGATCTGCGTGAGGCCGAACGGACCCACCGAGGGGTAGCGCACTTCGGTCGCCTGCAGGTGATCACTCTCGACGACGCGGGCGCGCAGGTCGGCCAGCGGCCGATCGGTCAGGTTCAGCACTGCAACGCCCAGGGGCAGGGCCTCGGACTCGCCCACGCGCAGATCGGGCGGTGTGAGATCGACGAAGTTGAAGACCACCTCGTCGGTGGTGCGCCACAGCGCCGCTTCGGGCTGGCCCCGGCCGCCGAAGGCCCGCACCACCACCAGGTTGTCGCCGGCGTGCGTGGCGAGCGGCACGCGGTGCCGGCGCGAGTGATAGACGTCGCCGGGCTGCAGCCAGCCGTTCGTGTAGACGCCGATGGTCGATTCAGTGCGCGCGAACAGGTGCTCGCCCGGGTCGAGCGTCACCTGGGCGGCGGCGTACAGGCTGCCCTGTGACGCGAAGTCGCCCAGCTCGCCGTTGGCGCCCGCCTCGGCCAGGGTAGTCCAGTCCACGCCGCGCGCGTCCGTGCCCTCGTCGGGGTAGACGAAACGATCGTGCTCGATGTCGTCGGCCACCCGGTCGAGGTCGCCGCTGGTCCAGGCGCCCAGGCGCCAGGCCGTGGCGATGGCCTCGGGCTCGACCTCGGGCGCGAGGGGTGGGGGCTGCCAGGTATCGGCGTCGGACGGCGAGGGCTCGATCGACGCGTCGGCGGGCGCGTACGCGTCGAAGAGGGCCGCGTCGGGGCCAGCGTCGACGCCGGGTGCCGTCGCGTCGGCGGCGGGCGACTCGCTCGAGGCGCCGTCGTCGCAGGCCCACAGTCCCAGGAACAACAAAGCCCAGAAACGCTTCATGGCGGCACCCCCGCGACACCGTAGCATCGCGCGGAAGGGCGGGGGAGGTCCCCGAAGAAGTGCCCGAAGAAGTGCCTGACACGTCTGAAGAAGTGCCCGACACGTCGTCCCGGCATGGGGTGTCGCCGCCCGCAAGGGTCGTGGCCCGTTGTCGCACACGCCCCCGCGCGTCGAGGGCAGGCGTTCCAACGTGTCGTGGGCTATACCGTGCACATGCTCGCCGCCTTGATCTGCCTGCTCGCCGTCCCGCCAACCCCGGCGGTCATGACGGCGCGGCGGGCCGGGTTGGGCACCGATCTGGAGATCAAGGTCTGGCTCGGCGCCCCTTCGCCCGAGCGCACCGCCGCCGCACGCGCCGTGATGGACGCCGCGTTCGACGCGATCGACGAGGTCGAGGCACAGATGAGCGAGTGGCGACCCGACTCGGACGTCAGCCGCGTCAACTTGGCGGCGGGCAGGGGGCCGGTCCCGGTGTCGCCCAGCACGATGCAGGTCCTGCTTCGGGGCCGCGACGTCTCGATTGCTTCCGACGGCGCCTTCGACGTGACCTGGCGGGGCCTGGGTGGGCTGTGGGACTTCGCCGGGGGCCCCGTGCCCGATCCGGCGCTCGCGCGGGCCGTCGCGCGGCGCGTCGACTACCGCAAGCTGGCGCTCGATCCCGAGCGCGGCACCGCGCATCTGGCGCGCGCCGACATGGCGATCGGGCTGGGGGGCATCGCGAAGGGGTACGCGGTCGATCGCGCGATCGCCAAGCTCGCCGCGTCGGGCTTCGCCAATGTCGTCGTCACCGCGGGCGGCGACCTCTTCGCGACGGGCGCCAAGGGCCCCGACCCCTGGCGCGTCGGGATCAAGCACCCACGCCAGCCCGGCCACCTCGCCACGCTCGACGCGCGCGACGAAGCGGTCGTGACCAGCGGTGACTACGAGCGGTTCTTCGAGCGCGACGGCGTCCGTTACCACCACCTGCTCGATCCAGAGACGGGCTTCCCGGCCCGGGGCTGCCAGGCCGTGACCGTGGTCGCGCGCGACGCGATGAGCGCCGACGCCTTCGCCACGGCGGTGTTCGTCCTGGGGCCGGACCGGGGCCTCGCGCTCGTGGAGCGCACATCCGGCGTGGAGGCCCTGGTCGTCACCGAGGCGGGCCGGGTGCGTGTGTCGAGCGGGCTCGGAGGTCGCCTGAAGTGGAACGGCCCCGCGCCACCCTGATCACGGAGATGGGGCCTCCAGCAGCGCGTCGACCGCCCGGCGCAGCGCCGCGTCGACCGCCTGGCCGCGGTGCGCGATGCGGCCATCCCGGTCGATCACCAGGAGCGTCGGCACCGAGCGCGCGCCCACCGCGTCGCTGAACGCGAAGTCGGGATCGCTGAAGATCGGGTAGGTCATGCCGAGCTTCTCGACCGCGTCGGCTGCCTCGGGGCGCGCCTCGCCGACGTTGACGCCGACGACCACCACCCTCCGCGGGCCGAGCTCGCGCGCCAGCGCCCGCAGTTGGGGGATCGCCGCGCGGCACGGCGCACACCACGCCGCCCAGAGGTCGACGATCGCGACGCGACCGGCGACGGTCTGCGCAAAGGATCCGGCGCCGTCGACGAGCGGGGAGGGCTCGTTCGCCGGCAGGCGGTCGGTGGCGGGTGCGGTCGGGGCGCCTCCGCACGCCAGCGCCCCCAAGAGCAGGATCGCCAGCGCGGATCTCAAAACGACCGTCCGTAGCCGGCGGCGCCGACGTCCACGTGCAGGCCGTTGGTGCGCACGTAGCGGCTGTACGACACGTCGACGTAGTCCAGACCGCCTGACAGGCGCCCCAGAGGATGCAGGTAGTACAGGGCCTTGAGCCCCACGTCGTGCGCGCCGAAGGCGTCCAGATCCGAGTCCGCGGCGACATAGCGCCCCGCGTCGACGTCGCGCCGCACCAGGGTCGTGAAGAAGTCGATCCCCGTCTGGTGGTGGTAGCGATAGGCGGCACGCAGGTAGAACCGTGGGCCGAAGTACTGGTACAGCGTGAAGCTCCCAGTGTGGGCCAGCACGCCGAAGTCATCGAAATAGAAGCGGTATCCGGCTCGGGCGGTCGACGCCGTCAGCGGGATGTGCTGGGCCACCTCGCCGTCGAACGCGTGGCGCCAGCGATGGTCGGGCAAGAGCTCGCGACGCCGTGCGAAGGGCTTCGGCGCGTCCGCGGCGGACTCCGCGGGCACCGAGTTCCAGGTCTGCTGCAGCGTGCCCTGTTGCAGCGTCACGCCATAGGTCAGCGCGCCCAGCGTCGTGCGCGACAGGATCTGCGTGAGGGACACGTTCCCGTTCAGGCCGCTCCGCCCGGTCCATCCGTGCTTGGTGCCGTCGGGCAGGAACTCCTTGTAGCGATCGACGACCGCGTTGAGCGAGGCTCCGATGGAGGCGTTGTCGTCCGCCACACTGCGGGTGTAGGCGACGCCCACGCTGCCCGAGTAGAGGTGCTCTTCGACGTGCACCCCATAGCGCAGCGCCCACAGGTCGTGCGCCGTCGGGGTGGCGTGCGTCGTGACCTCGACGCTCGCGGCCTCGTTCTCGCGCGATGAGCTCGAGGTCGCGTCCACCGCGTCGGGCGAGGCGGCGGTCACGATGTCGACCGAGACCGCGACATCGTGTCGCCAGTGGTCGTCCTGGCGCACGGTGAACTCGAGGTTGGGCTGCCAGACGGTCAGCTTCTCGCCGCCCGGGCCCGTGACCGGGCCGTCCTGTGATTGGTAGCCCTCGCCGTCCTGGAAGAAGGCGCTGAAGCGCATGCGCGCCGACTCGATGCGCCAGTCGCCGTCGGCCCGCGCCGTCGGCTCGGCGAGATCGCCACGGGGTGCGGCGTTCGAGAGCGGCGTGAGCGTGACCAGGAGGATCGCGGCGAGGGTGCTTCTCACGGGAGCAGGCTCAATTGGAGCAGCCGCAGCCCCCACCCGCAGCGCGCGCGTTGCCCCCTGCAGCGGCTTCGCGCGAGACGTAGAGCTTGTTCATCGCGCGGGCCTCGAGCGGCGCCTCGACCAGTTGCATGGTCGGATCGGCCAAGTACTGACGACGGTTCTGGGGGACGATCGCGCACCCAGCGGCGAGCAGGACGAGCAGCGCGCAGCACCATCGACTCATCGGCGGACCCCACGAAACCGCGAGCACCGAGTGTCGGTTCGAGTTGCACGCATTGTCAAACGTGGTATCGGGGCATATGTCGTCCCGCAGATGCACCCTCAGCTTCGCCGCCTCCGCGCTCGCGTTGACTCCGCTGGGCGCGCGGGGCGGAGACGTGACCGTCGTCGGGGACCCCGCCGACAGCTACTACGACAGCCAGCGGCTCGCCGGCATCATCGAGGCGGCCGTCGGCGCGCTGTACGTGGGCGCGGCGGTCGCGGGCCGGCGCAGCGAGGACGACTTCGTACAGCGGGGGTCCGTCACGGTGCTCGCCGGCGGCGTTGTGCTCCTGATGCGCGGCACCGTCACGGCCGCGCTCGCCTGGGACGAGGCCCCCGCGGTTCGGGCGGCGGCGGAGCGCGATGCGGGCCGGACCCTGGTCGACGAGCGGGCGCGCGCCGACCGCGCCGCCGACACCGGCGGGCTGTGGCGCCTGTTGGACCTCTACTTGGTCATCGGGGGCGCGGGCACCTACGCGCTGGCCGACTACTCCGGCAACGACCGGCTGGCGGGCTTCGGGGTCGGAGCCGCGGTCGTGGGTGCGACGATGTGGGCCTTCGACGAGGTCGCCGCCTACCGGGTGGGCCGCTACGCCGACGCGCTCGCAGGGGCGGGCGCCAAGCTCAACGTGGATCTCCTCCCGGGGGGCCTGAGCGCCGGCTGGAGCGTGCGATTC
>CALBMW010000935.1 GCA_937896275.1 uncultured Myxococcales bacterium | reverse complement strand
GGCGTCGGGATCGTCGCGCGCCCAGGCGCAAAGGCCGATCTGCAGGCGCGCCTCGAGCGCGGCGACCTCGAGGCCGGCCTCGAGCGCGCGCGCGGCGATGGTCTCGAAGGTGCGATCGGCCCGCTCGATGCGGCCCTCGAGGCGGTCGATCCGCGCGATGGCGGCGCGGGCGGCGAGCTCCTCGGCCAGCAGCTCGGCCTGGCGCGCGCCCTCGAGGCTGGCTTCGAAGGCGGTGAGCGCGAGCGAGCGCTTGTCGGTGTGCTGGTAGAGGTGGCCCAGCGACAGGTGGGCGCTGGCCCGGGCCCTCGCGTCGCCGCTCTGGCGCGCGAAGCGCAGCGCGTCCCACAGCCAGCGCTCCGCCGCGCTCACGTCGTCGGCCTGCAGCTTGAGCACGCCCAGCCGGCTGGCCGCGCGCGCGCCGAGGCCGAAGAGGTAGTTGCGTCGCGCCAGCTCGACGGCGGCCAACGCGTGCCGCTCGGCCTCGAAGGGCTGCCCGGCGTGCTCTGCCGCGTCGCTGCCGAGCAGGCGCAGCTCACAGCGGTCCTCGGCGCTCAGCATCTGGCACCGGTCGTCCCACTCCAGCAGGCGCCGCACGAAGCTCGTGGCGTGGCCCATCAACCCCGACGCGTGCAGCCGCTGGACGCCCTCGAGCCCCAGGCGCATCGCCTCGGAGCGGTCGGCGCCCTCCCAATGGTGTCGCGCCACCACCTCGAGCTCGATGCCGGTGGGATCGGCGTCCGCCCGGCGCCGCTTCAACGCCGCCGCGGCCAGGTTCAGCGCGGCCCAGTTGGGCAGCTCCGTCGACACCTCGCGAAACTGCACCCGCACCAGGTCGTGCGTGAACCGCCACCGCCCGGGCCCCTGCTCGATCGCCAGGCCGGCCGCCCCCGCCCGCTCGAGCAGCGCCTCGATCCCCTCGGCATCGCTCGGCAGGTCCGGCACCTCGGGGTCGCCGGGCACGCCGCACAGGGCCGCGAGGGGCTTGACCGTGAAGGACCTGCCCAGCAGCGTGGCCCGTGCCAGGCCGGCCCGCAGCTCGCGCCCGCCCTGACCCTGACTCGCGCGCTCGATGCGCTGCGCCAGCACGGCGTTGGGATCGCTCGGCGCGCTGCCCAGGCCCTCGCTCTCGAGGTGGCTGCGCACGGCCTCCAACGCGATGAGCGGGTTCCCCGCGGACTGGATGCACGCGGCCTCGGCGATGCCTTCCGGCAAGGGGGCGAGCGCCTCGAGCGCCGGCGCCAGGCTGAGCGGGCTGAGCGGTTCGAGTTCGAGCTGCGCGGCGCCCGGCAACCGCAGCAGGCTCCGCCGCGCCGCTCGCACGGTGGTCCGCTCGCTCGGCCGCAGGGTCACCACGATCAGCAGCCGACTCAGCGTCGTGTCACGCCCCAGACGGTACAACAGCCGCAGCATGCGCCCCTCGGGAGACCACTGCGCGTCATCGCTCCAGAACAGGAAAGGCTTGTCGGCGATGAGCTCGGTCAGCAGATCGGCCGCGCGTCGGACCAACTGCTCCGAGAACGCCGCGCCGTCCGTCCCCGTGGGGCGCGCCCAAAGCAGGTCGATGGCCTGGGCGCGCTGCATCGGATCGGACCACTGCTTGCTCAGCACTTCGTCGGCATCGGCGCGCGCCAGGTTCGGCACACCGAGGTAGCGCAGGACCGCCTCGCGCAGCCCCCCACTGCTGCGAATCTGCGGCTCACTGCGCACGAGCATCGTGCGCATGAGGCCGCTCTCCTCCATCTCCTCGCGCAGCCAGGCCGCCAGTCGGCTCTTGCCCAGGCCCGCCTCGCCCTCGATGAGCACGACGCGCGGCCCCTGTCCCGAGATCGCGCCGCGCGCGGCCCGCTCCAGCGCTTCCTGCGCTTCGGCGCGCCCCACCAGCTCCGGCTGCCGCAGGTGGAAGAGGGAGGGCCCGGTGGGGCCGCTGAGCGGTCGAATGTCCTCGTCCCCGACGCCCTCGTCCTCGAGCCGGCTCCGCATGGGCGTCGGCCCCAGCGGGCTGGGCGTGGGCAGCGGGCCCAGCGCCGCCAGCGCGTTCCGCAGCTCGGCCACCGACCGGAATCGCTCGATGGGCGACTTGGCCATCAGCCGACGCACCACGTCCACCAGGCCCGGGGGGGCCTCGACGTCGTCGCGCACGGTCAGCGCGGGCAGGGGCGAGCGCTGGTGGTGAGCCAGGAGGTGCCGGCCGTGGTAGGGCAAGTCGCCCGCGAGGATCTCGAAGAGCATCACCCCGAGCGAGTAGAGATCGGTCCACGGCCCCACCGCCGCGACGTCGCCCGACGCCGCCTCGGGCGCGATGTAGGCGGGCGTGCCCTCGATGCGCCGGCTGGCCCGGCCCGCGTCCGACACGGCCAGCGCGATCCCGAAGTCGGCCAACTTGACGGCGCCGGGGCCGGTGCGCCCAGGCAGCACGATGACGTTGCCCGGCTTGAGATCGCGGTGCACCAGCTCGCGCGCGTGAGCGTGGCCCAGCCCCGAGAGCAGCCCGTCGAGCAGCAGCCAGAGCCGCGGCCAGGTCCAGGCCTCGCGGATGTAGCCGTGCAGGCTGGCCCCGGGCGCGTACTCCATGGCCACGAAAGGCGAGCCCTTGGGCGTGCGCCCGTAGTCGTGCACCTCGACGACGTTGGGGTGGCGCAGGCGCGCCATGGCGCGCACTTCGCGGTTGAAGGAGCGCTCGGCCGAGCCGCGGCGGTCGTCGCGGAGGCTGAGCACCTTGACCGCGCAGTGACCGCTGGCGCCTTCGTGCCACGCCAGCCAGACGGTCCCCATCGAACCGTGCCCCAGCTCGCGGCACGGGCGGTAGCCGCTGGGAAAGTCGTCCGCCTCCATCGTCTCCCGCCGGGGGAATGGGCCCACAGAAACGGGGGCCGGCGGCCACCATAGCACGGCGGATCCGCGGCTGGGCAAGGACGCGTTCGACCGCGCGGGGGGCCGTCGTGCCGCGCACCGCGGGCCACACCGCTTCGCCGCGCCGCGCATTGACACGCTGCGTCGAGGCTGGTTCCATGGCGCCGCCCGTTCGTACGCCGCCAGGGAGACGTCAGACCCAAGATGCCGCCGTCCACGATCCCCGCCGTCTTTCGCGAGCAGGTGCAGGCGCTCCAGGCGCGTCCGATGGCCTACGGCAAGGTCGACGCCCACTGGAGGCCGCTGACCTGGGCGCAGATGGGCGAGCGGGTCGCCCACGCCGCCGCCGGCCTGTGCGCCCTGGGCCTCGAGCCCGCCGACCGCGTGGCCATCTGGGCCCGCAGCAGCCCCGAGTGGGTGCTCGCCGATCTGGCCACGCTCTCTTGCGGGGCCTGCGATGTGCCGATCTACGACACCGCGACGCCCGGTTATGTGTCGTACGTGCTGGCCGACTCCGGCGCGCGCGTGCTCTTCGTCGATGGCCCGGCGCAGTTCGAGGTGCTGGCTCACCTGCGCGACCGCGCGCCTCAGCTCACCCACGTCATCTACCTGCAGGACGAGGTCCCGCCGCCCGCTGTCGAGGGCCTGACCTTCGTGCACCTGCTCGAGCTCGAGCGGCTCGGCCGCGACCGCGGCGACGAGGCCGACGTCGACGCGCGCGTGGCCGCGCTGCGGCCGGACGATCTGCTCACCCTCATCTACACATCGGGGACCACCGGCCAGGCGAAGGGGGTCATGGTCACCCACGCCAACATGACCTCGAACTGCGAGGCGGCCGCCCGCGCCCTGCCGATCAAGGCCGACGACCACCTGCTGTCCTTCCTGCCGCTGAGCCACAGCTTCGAGCGGATGGCGGGCTACTACATGGCCACGCTCTATGGGGGGGCGACGCTCCACTACGCCCAGGGCATGGGCAAGCTGTTCCACAACATGGCCGAGGTTCGCCCCACCCTGATGACCGGTGTGCCCCGCGTGTACGAGAAGGTCTACCACCGCTTCCTCGCCACGCTCGAGGCGGCCCCGCCCGTGCGGCGCCGGCTGCTCGAGCAGGCCCTGCGCGTGGGGCGCGAGGTGGCGCGCATGCGTCAGGACCACCGGCGACCGGGCGGCGTCCTGGCCCTGCAGTACAAGCTTGCCTACGGTCAGGTCTTCGCGCCCCTCGCGGCGCGCATGGGCGGCCGCATCCGATTCCTGGTCAGCGGCGGCGCGCCGCTCGCGCCCGAGGTGGCCGAGTTCTTCCTCGCCGCGGGGCTCCTCATCCTCGAGGGCTACGGTCTCAGCGAGGCGGCGCCCGTCGTCAGCGTGAACCGCCCCGGCGCCTTCCGCTTCGGCACGGTGGGGCGGCCCCTCGACAATGTGCGGGTGCGGCTGGGCGAGGACGGCGAGATCCTCGTCTTTGGCCCCAACGTGATGCGGGGCTACTTCAACCGCCCCGAGGACACCGCCGAGGTGCTGACCGACGGCTGGCTGGCCACCGGCGACGTGGGCGAGCTCGACCGCGAAGGCTTCCTGCGCATCACCGATCGCAAGAAGGACCTCTTCAAGACCTCCACCGGCAAGTACATCGCCCCTCAGATGCTCGAGGGTCACCTCAAGCGCTTGCGCTTCGTCGAGCAGGCCGCCGTGGTGGGCGATCGCCGCCCGTATTGCGTGGCGCTCCTGGTGCCGTCCTTCGACGCGCTGGCCGACTGGGCGCGCGAGAAGGGCATCCCCGCGACCGACCGCGAAGCGCTGGTGCGCGATCCCAAGGTGCTGCGCCGCTTCCAGCACGAGGTCGACCGTCTCAACGGCACGCTCGAGCGCCACGAGACGCTCAAGGCCTTCCGCCTGCTCACCGAGCCCTTCACCGAGGCCAACGGGCTGCTCACGCATTCGCTCAAGGTGCGTCGAAAGGCCGTCCTGGCGCGCCACGCCGCGCTGGTCGAGGGTATGTACGCCCAGGGCGCCCACCGCCACCGCTGGCGTCGCCGCTGAGCCCCTGTTAGGTTGGCGCAACGCTTGTGATGGCGTTGACCCAGAGAGGACGAGACCGGGTGGTGTACGAAAGATCGTGCGGGGTGATTCCCTTTCGTCGAACCGACGAGGGGGTGGAGTACCTGCTCCTGCACAGCGCGATGGTGCGCAACCCGGACGCAGCCTGGGAGTTTCCCAAGGGCAGCCTCGAAGAGGGTGAGTCGGAGGTCGAGGCGGCGCTGCGCGAGCTACGCGAAGAGACCTGCATCACCCAGGTCGAGCTGCTGCCGGACTTCCGCGACGAAGTGCACTATCAGTACCGGCGCGCCGGTCGGCCCATCGAGAAGACGGTGGTCTTCTTCACCGGCGAGGTGTCCGACTGGTCGCCCGTCCCGCCCGCCCCGCCGACGCGCGAGCATGGGCCCCACCCCCGTGAGGGCATCTGGTTCGTCTGGGCCAACGAGGTCGACGCGACCCGGCGGCTGTTCCACCCGGGCATGCGCAAGTTGCTCGGACGGGCGTCCTTCTTCCTCTACGAGTTCGACCGCATCCAGCGGCAGCGCCGGAGCTGAGCGGGTGCTGCGCGGCGCCTGCCACGTCGTGCTGATTCCGGGCTTCTTCGGTTTCGCGAACCTGGGTGATTTCAAGTACTTCGGCCACGTCGAGCGCTTCCTCGCGCCGGCCCTCGAGCGTCGCGGGCTCACGCCGAACGTGGTGCACGCCTCGGTCCCGCCCACCGCGTCCCTGCGCGAGCGCGCGGCCGCGGTCGCCGACGCCCTGGCCGCCCGGGTGGTCGTGCCGGGGGGCATCCACCTGATCGGGCACTCGACCGGCGGCCTCGACGCGCGCCTGCTCGTGTCACCCGGCGTCGATCTGCCCACGGCGGCGGGCGTCGAGGGCTTCGCGCGCCGCGTGCGCACTGTCATCTCGGTGGCCACCCCGCACCTTGGCACGCCCACGGCCACCTACTTCAGCACGCGGCTCGGGCAGCGGCTGCTGCAGTTGGTGTCGGTCGTCACGATCCACGCCATACGCGTGGGCGGCGTCCCGCTTCCGGCCATGGTGGCGCTGGCCGAGGCCCTGACGCTGCCCCGTCGCATGACCGAGCTGCAGGGCGGCCTGATCGACGCGGTGTACCAGGGCATCCTCCAGGACTTCTCGCCCGAGCGCCGCGCGCAGATCGTGGACTTCCTGGGGCAGGTCATCCGCGATCAGGCGCTCATGCTTCAGCTCGGGCCCGAGGGGATGGATCTGTTCGAGGCGGGCACGACCGACCGGCGATCGGTGCGCTATGCCTCGGTCGTCACGCGCGCGCGGCCCCCGCGGCTGCAGGGCATGCTGGCTACGGGTCTGTCGCCGTCGGGGCAGGTGGGCTACGCGCTCTACCGCGCTCTGTATGGCATCGCGGCGGGCGGCGCCGGCAAGGGGACGCTCAGCCCCGAGCAGGCGACGGCGCTGGATCACGCCTTCGGTGAGCGTCCGGCCGAGACCGACAACGACGCGGTCGTGCCCACGCTCTCGCAGGTGCGCGGGCAGGTCCTCGCGGCGGTGTGGTCGGACCACCTCGACGTGCTGGGCCACTTCGCGGGGCCGGGCTACGAGCCACCGCACCACGACTGGCTCATGACCCACTCGCGCTTCGATCGTGTTGCCTTCGAGCGGGTCTGGGGCGCCGTGGCGGACTACATCGCGGCCCACCACAGTCGACCCAAGGCCGAGACCTCGGCGGCCTGAGGGCTCTCCCGCGGACCTGCGCCCGATCGGTCGCCCTCAGCCGTGGGTCGGCGGCGGGCCTCCGCGGCTCCGACCGCGTCCGCCGCGGCGGCGGCGACGGCGGGCCCCGTCACTGTCGGCGTTGTCAGCCCCCGGCGCCTGGC
>CALBMW010000934.1 GCA_937896275.1 uncultured Myxococcales bacterium | reverse complement strand
CCCATCGGGGCCGCGGCCAGGCGCTCGGGTGCGCCCGCGCCGCCCATCAGGCCTGCGTCGCCCCAGGCGAGGCGGACGACCCCCGGGGGCGCCCAGGTGCCCGGTGGCGCCAGCACGCGCACAGCCCAACCGCGCGCCGTGAGATCGGCGGCGTGCTCGGCGACGAAGCGCCCCGCCAGGTCGTCGGCGCGGCGCGGGAACGAGGTTGTGACGAGGAGGGCGCACCTCGGCGCGCGGGCGACCGACACCTCGGAGCCCGCCCTCAGCCGGCGTCTCCGGGTGAGGGCAGGATCTCGGGCGCCGCCAGCGCGGCCGTCCGCGCGCCCTGACGCTGCCGCCACGCGCGCCGCCACCCCGACCGGCACAGCAGCCACGCGATCGGCAGCACGACACGCCAGGGGCGGATGCCCGACCGCTCGTCGCCGTAGATGGGCGTCACCGGGCGGTCCACGACCCGGGCGTCGATCTCGGCGAGCTTGGCCAGCAGGTCATTGGGGAAGCCGTAGCGCGGGTACAGGTCGTCGAGGGGCAGCCGGTGCAGCGCCCGCGCCGAGAGCGCGGTGTAGCCGCATTGGCTGTCGCGCAAGTGACCGTAACCCGAAGAGAATTTCGTCAGCCAGGAGAGCGCGTGGTTGCCGACGAGGCGCACCCAGGGCATCACCCGGCGCACGGCGGGGTGCCCGAGGCGATCGCCCTTGACGTAGTCGGCCACGCCCTCGACGACCGGATCGATCAGACGGCTCATCTCGCTGGGGTCCATCTGGGCGTCGGCGCCCACCACCACGGCGCAGTCGGCGCCCAAGGCCAGCGCGCGGCGGTAGCCGGTGACGATGGCCCCCCCCACACCACGGTTGAGCGCGTGCCGCTGGAGATCGACGCGGGCGTCGCGGACCGCGACCTCGGCGGTGGCGTCGGTGCTGCCATCGTCCACGACGACCACCCGATCGACCCACGAGGGCAGCCCGGCGAGGGTCACCGGCAGCAAGCGCGCCTCGTTGTGCGCCGGGATCACCACCGCGACGCGCAAACCGCGATACATCGACGCCTCCGCCCCGGCGTGCGCCCGGGAGGGCGTCAAGTAGCAGGTCGGCCGGGGCGAATCAACGCGCCGCGGCAGGCAACGGCGGCGGCACCTTGCCGTGCAGGTGACGACAGAGGCGCGCGATGGCCCGACGCTCGGCTCGCCCGGCGAACTCGAAGGCCACGCCCATGCCGGCCACGCCGCGCGAGAAGTCGAGGCGGACGACCCGGCCGCGCACGTGGCGCATGACGCGGTGGCGGCGGTCCTCGAAGCGCAGGTGCACGTCGGCGCCCGTGGGCAGCGGGCGCGGCGTGCGCACATAGGCGCCGCTGGGTGACAGGTCCAGCACCTGGCCCTCGCGGGCCCCGCGCTTCTCGTCGAAGCAGTGCACGCGCAGGTTGAGGGCGAGGCGGTCGTCGCCGCGCTGCCGCAGGCGCTCGGCCGACAGGCGCACCTTCTCGAGCAGGAGGCGCGTCACCGGGGCCTCGTCGGCGTCGAGCCGGACGATGCAACCCTTCTCCTCGCGACCGCAGTTGTCCCAGATGATGCCGGCGCGCTCCACGGTGCCGTAGGGGTAGTAGGTCTCGTCGAGCCAGCCGAGCGTCAGCTCGAGGCAGAGGCGCGAGCCCTCGGGCATGCCCAGCTTCTCGGCCAGGAAGAAGCCGCCCGCCGGCCCATCGGGCAGGTAGCGGTCCATGAAGTCGGTCGAGGTCTTGAGTCTGTGCGTGATGATGTACATGGTGCCCGCCCCTCTGTGTAGGTCAACGCACACATCATCTCACCATTCCTGACGACGTCAACTTGTCGAGCCACGCCGGGTCGGGCGCCCGATCCGTCCGGGCGCCGACCACCAGGTCGAGACCGTCGCGCCGCAGCACATAGAGGACGCCCGACCCTCGACGCGCACGGGCCGCGGCGTCCGCGCCCGGGAAGTCGACGGGCGCCGCGCCGGCCACCCCGGCCGCGTTCAGGCGCGCCGTGGGCGATCCTTCCACCGCGGCCCCGCGGCACGTGAAGTACACACCGTTGGTGCGCGTGGCCGGGCAAAGGCCGTCGAGGGGCGGTCCCCCGACCCAGGCAACGGGGGCCGGCCAGCGCCCCGGCTGATCGGGCCCCGAGGTCACGCCGCCCGGCGCGCTCAGCAGGCAGGCCGCCGCCCCCGTGAGGGCCACCAGCCAGGCGATCACCACGACCCGCGCCGCGCGCCGTGACACCGGCAGCCGGCCGCCGAGGATCCCCACCACCGCCGCCGCGCCGTGCGCCAGGTGATCGACGGTCGGCCCGCGGGCCCCCAGCAGCGCGAACGCCGCGCCCCCCGCCAG
>CALBMW010000933.1 GCA_937896275.1 uncultured Myxococcales bacterium | reverse complement strand
GCGGCGCCGACGACAGCGGCGCCGACGCCAGCGGCGCCGACGACAGCGGCGCCGACGACAGCGGCGCCGACGACGCCGACGCGGACGCGCCCGGGGCCGAGGGCACGGCGACCGACGGCGAGCTGACCGACGGCGAGCCGACCGACTCCGCCGACTGATCCGGCGCGCGACGATCCGCCGCTACTCCCGCCAGAGCATCTTCCAGGGGTTGCGCTTGATGTCGCGCAGCATCTCCTTGAGGTCGTCGTACAGCTCCTGATCCGTCAGCAGCTGTCCGACCGTGCCCTTGCCCGCGCCCAGATCGGCCAGCAGGGCCCCCACGTCCCGTGTGATGCCCCGCGCCTGCCCGGTGAGCTGCGGCAGATCGGCCAACGCCTGGTCCAGGCTCGGACCATTGCGCGCCAGCAGATCCTGCACCGCGGCCAGCGCGTCGTCCGCCCGCCCCAGCGTCTGCTTCAGCGACCGGACCAGCGGATCGGCCTCGCGCGCCACGACACCGCTCGTGCGCCGCACGTCGGCGACGATCGCGCCGAGCGCCTCGCCGTCACCCACCGCCCTTCGCATCGCGCCCAGCACGGCGCGCAGATCGTCGGACGAGCCCGCGAGGTTCTCGGTGATCCGGTCGAGCCGCTCACGGTTGCGCTCCACGTAATCGTCCAGGTTGTGGGTCAGCCGGGTCAGGTTGCGGACCAGCTCGCCGATGTTCAAGTCCGCGCCGCCCAGGGCCGCCTCCACCTGACTCATGATGCCGTCGACGCGCGAGAAGAGCAGATCCAGCCGCGGCGGATCGCTGCCCCGGACGAAGGCGCCGTCGGCCCAGGGTGGGGCCGCGGCGGTGCCCGGCACGATCTCGAGGTACTTCTCGCCCAGCACGCCCTGGGTCGTGATCACGAACTCCGAGTCCTGCCGCACCGCCTCGGCCATGCGCGTGTCCACGCTGATGCGCACGCTCACGTTGATCGGCGGCTCGTCGGGGCGGCGCGGCGCGCTCTTGCGGGCGGCGCGCCCGGCCAGGAAGTCGACCGACTCGACGCGCCCGGCCCGGACGCCGGCGATCTTCACCGGCGCGCCCCGCAGCATGGAGCCGCTGTCGGCGAACTCGAGGTGCAGCGTGATGCGGGGCCCCACCGTGAAGGTGCCCAGGAGCAGCACGAAGCCCACCAGCAGCGACACCGCCACCAGGATCAGCGCGCCCACCTTGGTCTTGAGGGCCACATCGGACACGGGCGGGTCAGAGCTCCATCGGGCCTTCGGGATCGCCGCGGACGAACTGTCGCACGACCGGATCGGCGCTGTCGCGGAAGGCCGCCGGCGGGCCATCGAGCAGCACCTTGCCCTGATACAACATGACGACCCGATCAGCGACGCCGAAGATGGACCGCAGATCGTGCGACACCACGATGCTGGTCACGCCCGTCTCGTCGGACAGCCGCCTGATGAGCGCATCGACGCGACGCGCGCTGATGGGATCGAGGCCGGTGGTGGGCTCGTCGAAGACCACGTACTCCGGCTCGATCGTGAGCGCGCGGGCGATGGCGACCCGCTTGCGCAGGCCGTCGCCGATGTCGGCCGGGCTGCGCTCGGCCATCGACTCCATGTGCACCAGGCGGAGCGTCTCGCGCGCGGCGACGAGGCTGTCGGCGTGACTGAGCCCCCGGTGCTTGCGGAGCGGCAGGGCCACGTTCTCGAGCAGGGTCATGCTGTCGAAGAGCGTGCTGTGCTGAAACACCATCGTGCAGCGCTTGCGCAGCGGGTAGAAGTCGCGCTCCCGCCAGCCGGCGATGTCCTGCCCCTCGAAGCGGATCTGCCCCGCGTCGGGCCTGATCAGCCCCAGCAGGTGCTTGACCAGCACGCTCTTGCCGGCGCCGCTCTTGCCGATGATGTAGAGGATCTCGCCCTTCTGGACGGTCACCGTGACCCCGTCCAACACCACCTTCGGCCCGAAGGCCTTGCGGACGTCGATGAACTCGATCACGTGCGCCGCGCCTCGGTCACGTCCGCACCACGAAGAACGCGCCGCCGATCACGAAGTCGAGCACGATGACGGCCAACGAGGCGTTGACCACCGCGCGCGTCGTCGCCCGCCCCACCCCCTCGCTGCCCCCGCGCGCCTCGAGCCCCGCCGCCGCGGCGATGACCGGCACCACCACGCCATAGGCCACGGCCTTCGAGAGCCCCTCGACCAGATCGCTCGCGACGAGCAGATCGAAGTTCGCGTAAGTCGCCGGATTGACTTGAAAAACGCTGTACGAGACGCCCATGCCGGCGAAGAAGCTCGCCGTGGTCCCGAAGATGGCGAGCACCGGCATCATCACCACCGAGGCGAGCAAGCGCGGCTTCACCAGGAAGTCCTCGGGCGGCGCCCCCGACATGCGCAGGGCGTCGACCTGCTCGGTCACCACCATGCTGCCGATCTCGGCGGCGATGCCCGTGCCGACGCGCGTCGCCACCATCAGCCCGGTCAGCGTCGGCCCGAACAGGCGCACGACGAGCGGCAGCGTCTGGGCGCCCACCAGCGACGCGTCGCCGAACAGCCGCTGGGCTTGAAAGCCGGTCTGAAGGTTCATGATCGCGCCCAGGAAGCCGAGCGTGAGCAGCACGAAGATCAGACTCCGGTTCCCCATCCCGAACATCTGTCGCAGGATCGCCCCGCGATCCCAGCGCGCCCCGAGCACGTAGGCCAGCGTGCGCCCCATCACGGTGAGGGCGTAGCGCGCCTCGTGCAGCGCGCCGGTGACCATGGCGGCGAGATCGTTCAGCACGGCCTCACCGCAGCAGGTAGGTGATGAAATAGTCGAGGACGAAGATGCCCACCGCCGAGGCGACCACGCTCGCGTTGACCGCGCGCCCGACCCCCGGCGCCCCCCCGCGCACGGCCAGCCCGAAGCCGCAGCTGACCAGGCCCACCGCCACCCCGAAGGCCCCCGCCTTGGCCAGCCCATTGAGCAGATCGGCCACCGTCACGTACTCGACGAAGGAGTTCCAGAAGACATAGGGATCGACGCCCACCAGCGCCCACGCCGTCAGGATGCCGCCCACCAGCGCGAAGGCGTCCCCCACCAGGTTCAGCGCCGCCATCATCAGGGCCATCGCGAGCAGGCGCGGCACCACCAGGTACTCCATGGGGTCGATGGCCAGCACCCGCAGGGCGTCGACCTGCTCGGTGACGGTCATCGTCCCCAGCTCCGCCGTGTTGTGGGCCCCGACCCGCCCGCTGAACATCAGCCCGACCAGCAGGGGGCCCACCTCGCGAAAGACGCTGTAGCCGAAGCCCCAGCCCATGACCTCGTAGGCGCGGAACTTCACCACGTAGCTGCCCACCTGAAGCACCGCGATGGCACCGGCGAACCAGGCGGTGACCGCGATGATCGGC
>CALBMW010000932.1 GCA_937896275.1 uncultured Myxococcales bacterium | reverse complement strand
CCCGGACGCCGCCGAGCCCCGGCCCGACGCAGCCCAGGCCCAGCCCGACGCCGCCCAGGCCCAGCCCGACGCCGCCTCGCTCCCGCCGGACGGGGCGCCTCCCGAGCCCGACGCAGCCCCGCCTCCACTCGACGCGACGCCACCCCAGCCCGACGCCGAACCACGCGAGCAGGACGCGACGCCACCCCAGCCCGACGCCGGACCGCTCGAGCAGGACGCGACGCCACCCCGGCCCGACGCCGAACAACTCGAGCCGGACGCGACACCACCCCTGCCCGACGCGGCCGTCCCCGACCCCGACGCGGCCGTCCCCGACCCCGACGCGGCCGTGGTGATCCCGCCCGACGCCGGCCCCTGCGCGCCGGGCCCCGTCGGCAATCAGGTGGGTGACGTCCTGCCCGCGCTGTCGCTGCCCGACTGTGAGGGCACCCTGCATGACGTGCGCGACCTGTGCGGTCGCGGCGCCGGCTGGATCTTCGAGTTCGCCGCCTGGTGTCCTCCCTGCCGCACCTTCGCCGCGAACATGAACGCCAACCTCGCCGGTTTCGCCGGGCGCGATCTGGGCGCGCTGTTCATCATCTCCGAGACCGCCGACTTCGACGCCCCCGACGCCGCGGACTGCCGCGCCATCCGAGATCGCTACGGGCTCGAGATCCCCGTGCTGTACGACGCCGCGGGCGACTTCCAGCGGGTGTTCGGCGTGCCCAGCAACGACGTTCACATCGTCGTCGCGCACGACGGCACCCTCACCTTCGCGGAGCACTATGCCAACCAGGCTCGGCTCCTCGAAGCGATCGATCAGGCGCTCGGCGACTGACCTGCCAGGCGTCCGTCGATCAGGCGGCGGCACAGGCGCGCCCAGGCCGGCTCGTCCGCGGGCCGCGCCCAGTCGCGCGCGATGAGGGCCCAGTCGGGGTCATCGGGGTCGAGCCCGAGCCAGCGCACGAAGTCGGCGTCCACGATGAGGAAGTGCTTTCTCCAGGGCAGCAGGTAGCCACCGTGCTCGGCCCGGACGCCCCGGGCCTCGTCGTAGTGGGCCGACCAGATGTTCCAGTGGGCCGAGGCGCCCGCGGGGTACAGCAGGCGGCCGGCGTCGCTGCGGTCCTTGCCGGTCAGCACCGCCGTCGCGTGCGGCCAGCCATCGAAGCCCAGATCGCGGGCCAGGGCGGCGAGGGCGTGACGGCGGCGCGCGGTGCTCGCCAGGGTGGCGTCGTCCAGGTCGCGCAGGTCGGGGAGCCCGCGCAGCCGCCCCTGGGCGGACGCGTCACCGGTGACGGCGGCGCGGTGCAGGGCGCGGGCCCGATGCCTCAGAAAGTCGACGAGATCGTCCATTGCTACAACTCCTCTTGGGGGCCCGCTTCCCGCTCCATGGGGCCCGAGGATTCTGCAATGGGGATCGCCTGAACCCCGATCGTCGGGGTGGTCGATACAGGGTGCGGCGGCTTTCGGCGGCGAGGCGCCCCTGCGCACCTCGTGACCGCTTTCTAGCAGCCCGGCGCGCGGCGGAGCAAGCGGACTACCCGCCCCGAACGCGCTCCACGCAGGCGCGGCTCTCGCGGGTCTGGGCGAAGGCGCACATCCCATCGACGCACCCGCAGACGCCCAGCTCGGCGTGGCAGGTCGCCTCGGGCGACAGCGCGGGGCACGCCTCGGTGGGCGCCGCGGCGCAGAGCCGCCCGTCGCAGGCGGTCACCTCGCAGTCCTCCGGACGCTCGCACGCGAGCGGCACCCGCTCGCCCAGGCAACGATCGAGCGGCCCCCCCATCTCGTTGCCGGCGCACCGCGCCTCGCACGCGCTGCTGTAGAGACGCCCGTCGGGCGCGCAGACCAGGTGCGGCTCGCGAGGACAGGCGTCGCAGGCCTCGGGCATCGCCGGGCAGGGGCCCCGCTCCATCTGCATGGCCCCCGCGCAGCGCGCGTGGCAGGCGTCGGGGTAAGTGACGCCGTCGCCGCAAACCGGCGTCGCGCCAGGGTCGTCGGGGCACAGGCAGGGCTGGCACGTTCGCTCGCCCGCGTCGTCGGGACGGCACTGCAGGCCGCGTGGGCACCGCCCGGTCGGATCGCAGCGCGGCAAGCACAGGCCCGCGTCGGCGTCCTCGGCGCCGGCGACGCACACCAGCCCCGGCGGGCACGGCTCGCCCCCCACCGCGCACCCCATTACGCACACGCCCGCGCCACCCTCCGAGAGCGCGCAGACCTCGCCCTCTGGACAGCCACCGTCGCCGTCGCAGGTCATCGGCGCGCGGACGCACTGCTTGATGCACGTCGTTCCGGCGGCATCGGCCGCGCAGCGTCGACCGTTGCCCGGGACCGCGGCGTCCGGCGCGGGCCGGCAGCGGGCGCCGCCCCGACAGTCGGCGTCCTCACCGCAGCGGTCGGGCACACAGACGCCCGCGTAGTCGACCTCGACGGCCAGGCATTCGGCCACGCAGGCGTTGGCGAAGGTGCGGCCGTCCTCGCTGCAGACGGGCGCCCGATCGGGCGGGCAGCTGCAGGCGGGGGGCTCGCAGTGGCCCGCATTGCACGCGAGGCCGTCCGAGCAGGGCACGTCCGGACCGCAGCGCGGCGGCTCGAGGCAGGGTCCGGCGCGCGCGACCTCGACGCCCCGGCAAGCGGCCAAGCAGCGGTTGGGGTGCGTCCGCCCGTCCACCCCGCAGACCGGCTCGAGCCTCGCGGGGCAGACCGCGCACGGCTGGGCGCACACGCCGTCCTCGCACACCTGGCCGTCATCGCACCCCGTCTCGGTGCAGTCCTCGATCGCGCAGGCGCAGGTGCGGCAGTCATCGATGTCGCGCTCGAAGCCGTTCGCGCAGACCAGGTCGCAGGCCGCCACGTCCGCGCACGCCGGCGCGGGGCAGGCCCCCTCGCAGCGCAGGGTCACGGTGACCGACGGGCGGCGGGTGTCCAGGTTGCGCAGCAGCACGAAGTAGAAGCCCGTCCGCGGGACGCTCAGTTGCACGCTGAGCGGCCCCTGCCCCTCGGTCCGCGCGAGCGCGTCGCCCCAGAGCCCGGCGGCGTCGCGCGGCCCATAGATGGACAGGCCCGCGCGCCCAGGGCCATCGGGCTCCAGCTCGACCACGACCGTCGCGTCCGGCTCGGCCGCGAACGCGTAGCCGTCGAGGGCGTCGGCCGGCGGCAGCGCCACCGTGCGGCTGTCGCCGTAGGTGAGCACGCCCAGTGTGCGAAAGAGGGTCCGGGCGACGCCCGCGTCGTCGGTGTAGCGGCCCCCTCCCCCCGGGGGCTCGAGGGGCGGCGGCGGCGCGCCCTCGCGTCCCCGGTCGCAGCCGAGGGCGAGCAGCAGCAGAAGGGGGAGGGCGCGGGGCACGACGCGATGACAGGCAAAGGTCGGGCCACCCGGCCATGCCCGGGATGCCGTCACCGGGGCGCCAAGCTGGCTTGACAGACGGGGCGTCGGTGTCATCACGGCGCGACCTCGAGCCGAATGGCCGTGGTGCGCCCGCCCGGACCGCGCACCACCAGGCGGCGACGCCCCGCGCGCAAGGGCACGCTGGCCGCCGGCGTCGTGCCCAGATCGCGGCCGTCCAACAGCACGGTGCCCCAGGGCTCGGCGTCCACGGCGGCCTCGAAGTGGGTGCCCCGGTCCCTCACCCGCAGGCGCACCGGCGGGCCGGCGCCGCCCTCGACGCGGATCAGCAGGCCGCCGGGCGGGACGCCACGCCAGTCACGCACGGCCGCGCCCGGCGCTTGGATGGTGGCGCTCGGCGCGATCACCCGCACCCGTGGCGTGGGTGGGAGCGGCGCAGGCCCCGCGTCCGGCGGCGGCGTTGGGGGC
>CALBMW010000931.1 GCA_937896275.1 uncultured Myxococcales bacterium | reverse complement strand
TGTCCATCTGGGTCGCGGGCTTGCCGGCTGGAGCGCTCGCCGAGGGCCCCGCCGCTGCCACGAGCAGGGCCATGATCCAGGCGATCGTCCATATTCCGCGCGATGCCGCGCCCCGTCTCGCCGTGGCAAACCTCGTGCCCCGCATGCAGCGTCTCTCCCTCGCCATCGCGTACCTCGCCACGTCGGCACCGCGGCACCGCGGACGTCGGACCGTCCGCGTCAGCCACCCCCAACCCCGGTGGGACCGGTGCGCCTCGACGGGACAGTACACCCGTGCCCGGCACGGGCCAATCCCGTGGGCGTGGGCCGGCGCGCGTCGTCCTCGAACGGGCGTGGCCCCGGCACGGCCCGCAGGTCGGCCCCCCCGGTCGGCACGTCAGCCCGTGGTCCCGAGCCGCCGCGCAGCCTCGAGATCGGCATGCTCGAAGGCGCTGGCCATTCGGTCGAGCTGTGCGGCTGTGAGTCCGAGGGACCCCGCCACGCGTCGCCAATCGGAGACGGCGGCCGCGGCCTCGCCCAGGATGCCGCGAGCTCGGGCGTGGGTCAGCCCGAAGTAGTCGACGACGGCCAGCAACGTGTCCACCGACGCGACGGGGCTCTGCTCATCCAAGGCGAGCGCGTGGACGCGGGCCTTCACGTCGATGGGGACCGGGTTCAGGTCGTAGGCCGGAGACAACCGCCAGCCGTCCGGCGCGCGCAGAAAGCCGTGGTTGCGCAGGTGATCGTCGGTGTTCGAGATCAGTACGTTGAAGGTCATGCGGCGCCAGAGCTCGGCGAGGTCGCGGTCGACGTGGGCGCCGTGCTGCCGGATGGCGTCTGCGATCTCGAGGTAGCTGTGCTCGTCCTCACCGTCGGTCGCGCCGATCATCGCCATCGCCGACAGGAACGGGATCCGCCTCTCGCCCCTGCGATCGAACCGACGCCCGACCAGCACCGCGCGACCCTGGACCTCGACCCGCTGGGTCTGCTGGACGTCGACGCCCGCGGCGCGGGCGAGCTGTGAGGCGACCGCCTCCCACACGATGACCGGCCACTCGTCGGACCGCGCCGGAAACTTCGCGATCGAGAGCGCGCCGTCGTTGCCCAGCACCGAGGCCTTGGGCCGGGCCCCTCCGAGACTCGAGCCCGGCGCGAGCAGCAGGCGGAGCGCGTCGGCGTCGCCCTCGTCGTCCTGCACGCGGTCCGACGCGAAGAGGAGCTCGCCCAGACGGACCAACGGTGGGATGTGCGGTTGCCCGCTCGCCAAGAACGGCCCGGTGCCGTCGATCGTGAAGCGCAGCGCGCCCTGGCGCGCAGTGTCGTCGACCATCAACAGGTAGTCGGCCTCGAACAGGGTGCGTCGCTCGCCCGCGAGTCGGGTTTTGCGCGCCATGAGGGTGCGGCCCCACCGATCCGGCGCGGAGTCGCTGATGCCCCCGAACAGCGGCCGTCCCGCCGGCGCAGCGAACTGGCCCTTCGACAGCGGCAGGTGGACCGGATCGAGGGCGAACCGCAGGGGGTGGGTCAGCCAGGCGGTGTCGTACACGAAGGACGCGCTCTCACGCCCTCGCAGAACGCGCATGCACAGGCGTCCGGCGCGCACAGCCACGCCGTCCAGATCGACGTGGACGTCGATTTCCCGCTCCGTCACGGTTGCGCGCGCTTGTCGGAGGGTCGGCGCACGCGCTGTGGCAGGCGCTCGGCGTCGAGGTCCAGGACGAAGGGATCGGCGCTCGCGTCAGCGAGATCGGCGAGGCGATCGGTCATGCCGAGCACGAAGAGGGCGGTCGCGTAGATTCCCATGGACACGCCCGGATCACCGCGTTCGAGGCGGCTGATCGTCTGGCGCGACGTGAGCGCTCGCTCGGCCATGAGCTGCATGGTGATCCGCCGGCGCTTCCGCGCGGCCGCGATGTCCGCGCCGAGCTTGCGCAGCGCGCGACGGACGGGCATCGGGAGGGCTGAGAGGGCGCGGGTGGGCTGCATTTATCGGCATCTTGCGGCAACGGTGCGCGTCGTTAAGGTTAGTCGAAGGTAACCTCATGTCAACACGGCGCGTTTCCCAGGGCCACGCAGCCCACCCCGACGAAGGCGTAGATCGGCCGCTGGCGGCGTGCGTGCGCGCGCTGAACTCCCTGCCGGCGCCGCTCCGTCCGCTCGCCAACACGGGGGCGGGTCGGTCCAGGCCCGGCCAGCCCGGTCGGCGAGGTGCTCGGCCCTGGCCAGGTGGGGTGTCCGCCTGGCCTCATCGCGCGGGGGCCGCCCGGACGGCAGGCCCAGTCTGCAGGCGATCCGCAGCGTGTCGTCCACGCGCATCGGCGTTCCGTCGTGCGCGCGTCCGGCATCGCTCCGCCGTGGCGAGAGCCCTGAACGGATCGACCCGCGTTGTCGAGTCGGTCGTGACCCGTTATCCTGCCGCCCGCGCTCCACGTGGGGCCATCGACGAGGCGAGACGCTTGCGTTGTCCGAGCTGCGAAGCCGCCTACCCGGCGGGCACCGACTTCTGTCCGAAGGACGGCACGCGCCTCGCGCCGGACGCCGCCAACACCGGCGACCCCTTCGTGGGGCAGGTGCTCGACGGGCGCTACCGCGTCGAGTCCGTGCTCGGGCGCGGTGGCATGGGCGTCGTCTACAAGGCGCACCAGGTCAACGTCGACCGATCGGTGGCCATCAAGGTGCTCAACGCGGACGCGCTGACCCGCGCCGAGGTCGTCAAGCGCTTCGAGAACGAGGCGCGCATCATCTCGAAGCTGCGCCACCCAAACACGCTGAAGCTGATTGATTTCGGGCACATGCCCGATGGCCGCCTGTTCATCGTCAACCCCTTCCTCGATGGCATGCCCCTCGACGAGGTGCTCAAGCGCGAGGGTCGGCTGTCCCTCGTCCGCACGCTCGCGATCGTCCGCGAGGTGGCGCTCGCGCTCGACGAGGCGCACGGGCACGGCATCGTTCACCGCGATCTGAAGCCGGCCAACATCTTCACCGAGCGCATGGGCGGGCAGGAGGTGATCAAGGTCCTCGACTTCGGCATCGCCAAGCTGACCGACAACACGACCCAGATCACGCAGGACAACACCACCATCGGCACCGTGCCGTATATGTCGCCCGAGCAGATCCGCGCCGAGCAGGTCGACGCGCGCAGCGATCTCTACAGCCTGGGTTGCGTTGCCTATGAGTGCCTGGTGGGGCGCTCGCCCTTCGGCGGTGAGTCCTTCCTGTCGGTGGCGATGAAGCACCTCAACGACGCGCCGCCCTCGATGCACGGGCAGGTTCCGCCCCTGGCGAGCCCCGATCCGCAGGTCGAGGAGCTCGTGATGCGCTGCCTCGAGAAGCTGCCCGAGGATCGCCCCGCGGACGCGATGACGCTGGTGCAGGCTGTCTTGCGCATCGAGCGGCGGCTCGCGGTCGGTGACGAGTCGGAGGCCTCGCCCTTCGCGACCATCCCGCCGCCGCCGGGGCGGCCCGCGACGCCGACGAGGCCGCCGTCTGCGCCCCGGTCGGGGCCGATCAGCGGTCGCGAGGCCACGCAGTTGGCCGAGACCCCGGCGACTCCGCCGGCGCCGCCCGGACCCGCCACGAGCGACGACATCTCGGCGGCCTACGAACGGCCGGGGGGCGGTCGCCGACTGCTCGTGATCGGCGCCGTGGTGCTGCTCGGAGGGGCGGCGGCGCTGCTGGCCCTGCGGCCGTCGGGCGAGGCGCCGCCCGCCACCCCGGAGCCGGCGCCCGCCGTCGTGGCCGCTCCGCCACTGCCGTTGGACGCCGCCGCGCTGGCAGTGGACGCCGCACCGGTCGCGATGGACGCCGCGGCGCTGGCGATGGACGCCGCGTCGCCGCCCGTTGACGCGGCGCCGATGCCCGACGCCGCCCCGGTGCAGGTCGCCGAGCCCGCGAAGCGCCACCGTTCGGGCCGCCGTTGGCATCCTCGTCCGAAGCCTCCGACGGCGCCTGCGACGGCTTCGAAGCCCGTCGATGCGCCCAGGGCAACGCCGCCCCCCGGCCTGTTCTGAGCCCGGCCATTTCACGCGACCCCCTGCAACAGCGGCTGAGCGCTGACCTTCGGTCCCGATCCGGTGGGTCCGCGAGTCGAGATTGAGGTCGCCGGGCGCGCAGACGACCTCGGTGCTCGGGCTGACCGCCGAAAGCTGACCGCCGCAGGCGCCCGCTTGCCGCCGACAGCCGACAGCCGACAGCCGACAGCCGACAGCCGACAGCCGACAGCCGAC